>JBFEQR010000375.1:0-3086 GCA_041549425.1 Yoonia sp.
GCGCAGCCGTTCCATCCAGCGCAGTTTATAGTCGTATTTCGGCCCTGGCGCGGGGTTGCCGTTGGGCAGGTAAAGCCCGCAAATCCGCAGCGCCTTTTCGCCCACAACCGTCGCTTCGATATAGCGCGCCTCGATGTCATCGACACCTTCGCGGCCGTTTCCATCAGCACCTGGCAGACCGCGGCTGACATCCTCCAAGGGCAGCTTGGACAGCAGGGCGACCCCGTTGAAGCCCTTTTGCCCATGGGTTTCGACGTTATAGCCTTTGTCCTCGAATATTTCGCGGGGGAAGTTTTCGTCGACCGATTTGATCTCTTGCAGGATCGCCACGTCGGGCTGGGCCGCATCAATCCAGTCGGTCAGCGCGCCGATCCGCGCTTTGATCCCATTGATGTTGAATGTCGCGATTTTCATCTGCCGCCCCCGTTATTTGCACCGGTTTTGAACCACGCGGGGGCAGGGCGCAAGCCGCTACATCGAGAACGACGTTCCGCAGCCGCAGGATGATGTGGCATTCGGGTTGTTGATGACAAACCGCGCGCCGATCAGTTCTTCGCTGAAATCAATGACGGCATCGGCCAGAAACGGCAGGGATACGCTGTCGATCACCACGGTTTCGCCCTGTTCGGACAGGATCAGATCGTCTTCTTTGGGGTCATCAAGGTCGATTTCGTACTGAAAGCCGGAACACCCGCCACCTTCCACGGCCACGCGCAGGGCTTTGCCTTGGGCGGATGCGCCGATCTCGGCCAGCCGTTCGAAGGCGCGGGGGGTGACTTTGGGTGGGACGGTAAACATCTGTCAGACCTATCAGTTTGTGTCTGATTGCAATATAGGGATCACAGGCAAACACGACAAGACAGGCAGTTCAACAATGGCATCGCCATATGCAACCGACCCCGCCAACGCGCGGGGGCGGCTTTATCCCGAAGAGGAAAGCACTTTCCGCTCGCCTTTCCAGCGCGACCGCGACCGGATCATCCATTCATCCGCATTCCGGCGGCTCAAGCATAAAACGCAAGTTTTCATTGAACACGAGGGCGATTATTTCCGCACCCGCCTGACCCATTCGATCGAGGTGGCACAGGTGGCCCGCACCGTGGCCGCCGCCCTTGATCTGAACGTGGAACTGACCGAGGCGGTCGCATTGGCCCATGATCTGGGGCACACCCCGTTCGGGCACACGGGCGAAGAGGCGCTTGACGCCCTGATGCAGCCCTATGGCGGGTTCGATCACAACGCGCAGGCCCTGCATATCGTCACCAGTCTGGAACGCCATTATGCCGAATGGGACGGGCTGAACCTGACGTGGGAAACGCTTGAGGGTATCGCAAAGCACAATGGCCCCGTGACCGGTGACGTCCCCTATGCGCTGGCCGCCTATAACGCCCGCCACGATCTGGAACTGCACACCCACGCCAGCGCCGAGGCGCAGGCGGCCGCATTGGCCGACGACATCGCCTATAACAACCACGATTTGCACGACGGATTGCGCGCAGAACTGTTCAGCACCGATGAATTGGCTGAACTGCCGATCCTGCGCGACTGCTTTGCCCGCGTGGATGCCAGATACCCCGGCCTGAATTATTACCGCCGGCGGCACGAGGCGCTGCGCCGCTTTTTCGGTGTGCTGGTCGAGGATGTCATCACCGTCAGCCGCCGCAACCTGACGGAATTTGCCCCCGCAACGGTACATGATATCCGCCATGCAGGGCGGATGATGGTGCAGTTTTCACCCGACCTGTGGACCGACCTGAAGGTGATCCGCCAGTTCCTTTTCGAACGCATGTACCGCGCCCCTGCGGTGGTCGAAATGCGGGTCGTGGTCACGCAGATGGTGAACGACCTGTTTCCATTCTTTCTGGAAAACACCGATGAATTGCCCAAGCAGTGGCGCAAGGATGTGGCCGATGCGCCGGATCTGACGGCTCTGGCGCGCATCGTGGCCGACTATATCGCTGGCATGACTGACCGCTTTGCCATTCAGGAACATCAGCGCCTGATCGGGGGTGAGGTCGTCCCGCCCGGTGTGATCGACCCAAGCTAGCTTTGGCGCGCCACAGGGCATAGAACCTGCGGCGCCTCCCATCGGATGAATGAAGCGGTGCGTCTTGGTGACCTCTATCCGCGGCCGCGGTAGGGCGGTACGCCTTGGTCGGGTATCCATACACCTTCCGGCATTGGTCCGGTTTGCCAGAAAACATCAATCGGGATGCCGCCACGCGGATACCAGTAGCCACCGATCCGCAGCCATTGCGGGTCCAGAAAGTCGACCAAGCGCCGTGCTATCGAGATCGTGCAATCCTCATGAAACGCGCCGTGGTTGCGAAATGACCCAAGAAACAGCTTGAGCGATTTGGATTCGACCAGAAACGCGCCCGGCACATAGTCGATCACCAGATGGGCAAAGTCGGGCTGGCCGGTCATCGGGCACAGCGACGTGAATTCGGGCGCTGTAAACCGCACGCAATAGGCCACGTCAGCTTGCGGGTTCGACACACGTTCCAGTATCGCGTCCTCGGGGGAGGAGGGCAAATCGGTCTGCCCGCCCAATTGTTTCAGGTCACTGTAGATGGTTTCCATAATCGTCTCCTTGAGCGGGTCAGACCCCGCGCTTGTTTCCCCAAAGCAGGACATGCAGTTGCGGCAAGACCCGCGGCGCAAACCAGTTATCGGCAATGGTTTTATCGACCAGCCACAGCAGTTTATCCGCCAAAACCTGCGGGTCGACCGCGATTTCGGGATCGACCTCCAGATTGCCGGGTTGAAGGTAAAGCGGCAGATCGGGGTATTTATCCGCCGCAGCGCGCGCCCAATCATAGTCCGCGTCGTCGAATATCACGATCTTCATCACGACATTGCCCGCGCCGTTCGCGGCTTGCAGGCAGGCATCAAAGGCGTCCCAATCCACGGTTTCGCCGCTGGATGGCGGCTTGGGGCTAAGTACCAGCGTGTCGAGGTCGCCAAACCAGGGTTTTGCAATCGACCCTTGGGTTTCGCAGGCAAAGCGGTAGCCCTTTGCGTGGCCCAGTGCGATCAACTGCGTGAAATCCTGAATTGCCGGATTGCCGCCGGACAGGGACACC
>JBFEQR010000376.1:0-3083 GCA_041549425.1 Yoonia sp.
CTTCTTTCGCGCCCAACCGGGGCTAGAGATGCTGCCTGACAGGTCCTTCAACCTGCCCGCCTATAATACCGTGTCCTGCCCGTGGCATAACAACCTGACTGCGGCTGTGGCATCGTTCCGCACGGCCAAGGCGCTGCGCCGCAATCCCGGTAGCCGCGACCGGATCAACAGTTTTCACTGGCCCCAATCCGTGGCCTGCGATTGGTCGTCCCAGCAGTTTCTGGATTTGGGGATGATGGAGCCGGGGCAATGGTTCTAGCGTCCTGCCTGCGTCCGGCAAAGAAGGACGAATAGGGCCAGTCCTGGGGGCCTTTGCTCAGCCCTGCGTGGATCGGCGCAGAGCGGATCAGGTGCATGTGCATGGCGAGGTCATCGGCGTCACGGATCAGATGCTCCCAAAACCGGCGCTGCCATATCCCTTTTTCGCCGCGCCGTTTATGGGTGGGGGGTATGTAGTCCGGCGCAGGCACATTGCGCGAAAACCCCGTTTTGAGCAAACGCCAGCGTTTGGAATAATCGCTGTCGCCTTCGGGCAAGGTCCAGATCATATGCAATTTGTTGGGCAGGACGACGGCAGCCTCGATCACAAAGGGCCAGCGCCGCAGGCACAGGCCGGTCGCATGGCGCAAGACGCCGATATGGCTGACCAGAAGGTCAGAGCGCTGATCCTGCAATCGCGCCGTAAAGAAGTAGGTTCCGCCACAAACCCTGAGTCGCCGGTAATCTGACATAAAGCCAAACTTGCGGCGCCAAGGTTAATTTTTGATGAAAGTGTTCAACAGGTAAGGTGGATCAAGATCCACCCTACTTGCGGCGCAACCGGATCACTACATCCACCGACGCGATCTCGGCCCCGTCGGGTGCATCCGGCAAATGCCTGATCTCCAGTTGATCGGCGGGTGCATCCGTCAGCTTGGCGGTGTCTTCCCAATAGAAATGGGGATGGTCGGTCATATTCGTGTCAAAATAGCTTTTTGACCCGTCGACCGTGATCTCGCGCATCAGCCCTGCGTCACAAAAGGCACGCAAGGTGTTGTAAACCGTCGCCAGCGACACTTTTTCATCGGCGTTTGACGCCGCCTCATACAGGCTTTCGGCCGTCACATGGCGGTCGCGTCCATCGCCGACCAACAAAGACGCCAAAGTCATACGCTGGCGCGTCGGCCGCAGGCCCGCACCCGAGAGCCAGCTGGTGCTGCGTTGTGTTGCAATGTCAGTCATGTCAGCCCGTTTTGATAACTATTCGCATTTATATGGGCAGAATATCCCGAGGATCAAATGAAAACCGATAGAAAACCGGCGGACTTGCTCTTGTAAACACGCAAGTGCTAGAGGTCAGACAACGCAGTAAAAACAAATGAGACCACCGACATGGCCGATTACCCCTCCAGTTTTGACAAAGAAGACCTGCTGAAATGCGCCCGTGGTGAGCTGTTCGGCGAGGGGAACGCACAGCTTCCTGCGCCGCCAATGCTGATGATGGACCGGATCACCGAGATTTCGGGCGATGGCGGATTGCACGGCAAGGGCCATGTGGTCGCCGAATTCGATATCACCCCCGACCTGTGGTTCTTTGAGTGCCACTTCCCCGGTAACCCGATCATGCCCGGCTGTCTGGGCCTTGACGGTCTGTGGCAGTTGACCGGTTTCAACCTTGGCTGGCGCGGCTGGCAGGGGCGTGGCTATGCGCTTGGCGTGGGCGAGGTCAAGCTGACCGGCATGGTCCGTCCTGACCGTAAGATGCTGACTTATAAGGTCGATTTCACCAAAGCCATCCAGACCCGCCGCCTGACAATGGGTGTCGCCAACGGAATTGTTGAGGCTGATGGCGACGTCATCTATCAAGTCACCGATATGAAGGTTGCTTTGTCCGAAAGCTAAGCCGCCGGTTTACACGATTATTAAAGGAGAGGTGCCCATGCGCCGTGTTGTTGTCACAGGTCTCGGGATCGTGTCGCCCATCGGGAATAACGCCGATGAGGTGCTGGCCGCATTGAAAGCCGGTCGGTCCGGTATTGAAGCTTCGGAAGAAATGGCCGCGCATGGCTTTCGCAGCCAGATCGCGGGCACGCTGAAAATTGATATCAAGGATCACGTCGACAAGCGGACCCTGCGCTTTATGGGGCCGGGTGCGGCATACGCGCACATCGCCATGGGACAGGCCATTGCGGACGCCGGATTGACCGAAGATCAGGTCGTACACCCGATGACAGGCGTGATTGCAGGATCAGGCGGCCCTTCGACATCAGCCATTCTGGCCGCCCATGAAGTGGTGAAAAGCACAGGATCGACCAAACGCATCGGGCCATTTGCCGTGCCAAAGGCGATGTCATCAACCGTTAGCGCGAACCTTGCGACGGCCTACAAGATCAAGGGCATGAACTTCTCGATCACCTCGGCCTGCTCGACATCGCTGCACTGTATCGGCATGGCCGCCCAACAGGTGGCATTGGGCACGCAGGACATCATGTTTGCTGGCGGCGGTGAAGAACTGGACTGGACATTGTCCTGCCTCTTTGATGCGATGGGCGCGATGTCGTCGAAATATCACGACACCCCCACCCGCGCCAGCCGCGCCTTTGACGCCGACCGCGACGGTTTCGTGATTGCAGGCGGCGGGGCGATGGTCGTGCTGGAAACGCTGGAAAGCGCACAGGCCCGCGGGGCAAAGATCTACGCCGAAGTTACCGGCTTTGCCGCCACATCCGACGGGGCCGATATGGTGGCCCCATCGGGCGAAGGCGGCGAACGGGCCATGCGCGGCGCGCTCAAGACCCTGCCCGCCGGCCGCACGGTCAGCTACATCAACGCACATGGCACATCGACCCCTGTCGGCGACGTGGGCGAGGTTGAGGCTGTGCGCCGTGTGTTCGGCCAAGGCACGACACCGCCGATCAGTTCCACCAAATCCATGACCGGTCACAGTCAAGGGGCCACCGGCGCGCAAGAGGCGGTCTATTGTCTGTTGATGCTGGAGCACGATTTCATCGCGCCCTCGATCAACGTCGAAAACCTCGACCCCGCCTTGGACCCGTCCGAAATTGCCACTTCGCTAGTGGAAAACGCAGGTCTTGATACGGTGA
>JBFEQR010000377.1:0-3073 GCA_041549425.1 Yoonia sp.
AAGGCTTTGCAGATGCGGGTTTTGTGCCATGTCGCGATGCATCGCAACCTCTGCCTCGCCCAGTTCCAGCATGTCGCCCAAGATCGCGACCCGCCGTCCTTTGATAATCCGGCCCACATTGTCGGACGGGGTCGAGACGGCCAGCACTTCAAGGGACGCAGCCAAAGACGTGGGATTCGCGTTGAACGCATCGTCAAGCAATTCAAGGCTTTCGCCGTCATTGGCCATGTCGGTTACGATCACCTCGCGCGTGCCGCGCCCCGCAGGTGGCACCCATGACGCGATATCAAGCGATGCCGCCACAGGGTCCGCGCCCAGCGCCTGCACCACAGCCAGCACGCCCACGGCGTTCGTTGCAAAATGGCGTCCCGGCACGGAAAGCTTGAACAGATAGTCCTGCCCGCCACCTGTGGCCTTGATCACGGTCACATCGCCTGTGATGCGGACATTGCCGACGGTCCAGTCGGAGGCCGTTTCACCAAACAGCACCTGTGAAGCGCCCAACGCGGCCGCATGGTCCTGCAAAACCTGCGTCGTGGCGATATCGCCGTTCAGGACGGCGACGCCGCCTTCCTCTAGCCCGTCCATGATACAGGCTTTTTCGCGGGCAATTCCGGCAAGATTGTCAAAGGACGCCAGATGTGCGGCAGCCACGGTCGTGACCATCGCCACATGCGGACGCGCCAGTCTGGACAGGGGCGTGATTTCGCCCGGGTTGCTCATCCCGATTTCGATCACGGCATAATCGGTGTCGGCGGGCATCCGCGCCAACGTCAGCGGCACGCCCCAGTGATTGTTATATGAGGCCTCTGCCGCGTGGCATTTGCCCTGCTTTGACAGCACCGCGCGCAGCATTTCCTTGGTCGAGGTTTTGCCCACCGATCCGGTGATCGCTGCAACACGCGCCTTGGTCCGCGCGCGCGCGGCTTGCCCCAAGGCCTCAAGCGCCAAAAGGACATCGTCGACGATCAACAGCGGCGCGTCCTGCGCAACGCCCTGCGGTCGGTGGGTCACCAAGGCTGCAGCCGCACCATTCTCCAGCGCTTGTGCCACGAAATCATGTCCGTCGCGCACATCCTTCAGCGCCACAAAAAGATCACCTGCAACCAGCGTGCGGGTGTCAATGGACACACCACTGGCCGCCCAGTCCTGTGTCGTCTGGCCGCCGGTTGCCGCAACCGCCTGAGCTGCTGTCCAAAGTGCTGTCATATCCGCCCCTCGAGTGCGGCGACCGCAACGCTGGCTTGTTCCACATCATCAAAGGGCAAGACCGTGTCGCCGACGACCTGGCCCGTTTCGTGGCCTTTGCCGGCAATCAACAACGCATCACCGGCGCCAAGCATATCGATGCCGCGCAGGATCGCCTCGGCCCTGTCGCCTACTTCGGTAATACTGTCGGACCCGCCTGCACCTACCGCGCCAGCCATCACGGCAGCGCGGATGCTGGCGGGGTCTTCGGAACGGGGGTTATCATCGGTGACAATGACGATATCCGCATTCTGCGCGGCCGCCGCCCCCATCAAAGGCCGCTTGGCCGTATCGCGATCCCCACCGGCACCGACAATCACGACGATCTGGCCCATCACATGGGGCCGCATCGCCCTGAGCGCCGTTTCAACCGCATCCGGTGTATGGGCATAATCCACAAACACAGCCGCCCCGCTTTCGCGGGTGGCCGCCAGTTCCATGCGTCCCCGCACGGTTTGCAGATGCGGGAGCGTGTCAAAAACATCCGCCGGTTCAGCCCCCGCTGCAATTACCAGACCGGCGGCAAGCAGGACATTCTCGGCCTGAAATCCCCCGATCAGGTTCAGCCGTGTCTGGCGCGACTTGCCCTGCCATTCAAAAAGCAGGTCCTGCCCCGTGGCATCAAACCGCTGACCCGTCAGGCGCAGCCGCGCATCGGCATGACGGCCCACACCGATCACCTCTTGACCGCGCGCGGTGCAGATGGCGGCGACCTCTGCCCCTTTGGGATCATCGAAGTTAATGACCGCCACCCCGTCTTCGGACAGCACGCGGTTGAACAGCCCCATTTTCGCGTCGAAATAGGCCGCAAAGGTACCGTGATAATCAAGGTGGTCCTGCGTAAAGTTGGAAAACCCCGCAGCGGCCAGAACAACACCGTCCAAACGGCGCTGGTCCAGCCCGTGCGACGAGGCCTCCATCGCGACATGGGTGATGCCCTGTGCCGTCGCCTCTGCCATGACACGGTGCAGTGTGATCGGCTCGGGCGTGGTATGTTTGAGCGGATGTGTCCATGCCCCTTCGACGCCAGTGGTGCCAAGGTTGACGCCTGCAATACCCATTTCTTCCCATATCTGGCGGCAAAAGGTCGAAACGGAGGTCTTGCCGTTGGTACCGGTCACGGCAACAACCGTGGCCGGATGCGCCCCGGACCAAAGCGAGGCGGTTTGCGCCAGCGCCTGCCGCGGGTCCTGCGCGATAATCAACGCAGCATCCGAGGCCGCCAGTTCATCGGCGGCGATCTGCGCCCCTTCGGCATCTGTCAGAACCGCAGCAGCCTGCATACGCAGGGCATATTGAATGAATTCACCGCCATGCACGCGCGCGCCGGGCAATGCGGCAAACAGAAAGCCCGGCTTGACCTCACGACTGTCCACGGCCAGTCCGGTCACCTGCGCCTCGCGCCCGCCTTGTGCCCTCAGCCCCAGTTCCGCCAGTGATTTCATTGCCGCTACCCTCTTAGTTCGAGGTGAGTGTTACACCGACCTGTTGGGGCCTGTCCACTTGCGGTCTTAGCCCCAAGAGCGGGGCAACACGTCGGATCATTTCTGCGGCGACCGGCACGGCGGTCCAGCCTGCGGTGCGGCGGGGTTCGGCCCCGGAATTTTCTGAAGGTTCATCAAGGGTGACGACCAGCACGTATTGCGGATCATTGGCCGGAAAGACCGATGCAAAGGTCGAAATTACCTTGTCATCATAGTAACCGCCACCTGCAGCGCGCGGCTTGTCGGCGGTGCCGGTCTTGCCGCCCACGGCGTAGCCTTGGACCTCACCAAATGACGCGGTGCCGCGGGTAACGACCTGTCGCAGCATGCTGCGCGAAATC
>JBFEQR010000378.1:0-3068 GCA_041549425.1 Yoonia sp.
TCGGCACCCGCAGGCAAGGGCTGCTCAACCATCTGCACGCCAAGCCGGATCAGATGCGGGGCAAGATCGGCATAGACGTCCGCCGTCCACCCCTCATTGGCGTCCACGATAATAGGCACCTGCGGTGCGCCGCGACGCACGGCCTCCAGACGGGCAATATCATCAGGGGTGCCCAGCTTGATCTTCAGTAGCGGACGCGCCGCATGCAGGGCGGCCTGACGCTGCATCGCCTCGGGCGTGTCCAGCGACAGTGTATAGGCCGTGATTTCCGGGCGTGGCACAGGCAGGCCCAACAGGTCCCAGACCCGCTTTCCCGCCGTCTTGGCCGCATGGTCCCAGAGCGCACAATCCAATGCATTGCGCGCCGCCCCTGCGGGCAGTTCATCCCCCAAGCGCGCCCAATCACCTGAAAAAGCGGCAATCTGACCGGCCACACTGTCCATGGTTTCGTGATAGCGGGCGTAGGGCACACATTCGCCCCGCCCCGTCACGCCATCTTCTCGCACGGTAACCGTCAGCACCTCGGCCTGCGTGCGCGACCCGCGGCTGATGGTAAAGACCTGGGCCAGCTGAAACACATCTCGGGTCACATCAATCTGCATGGAGCACCCTTCTTCCGAGTAAAAATATCCCCGCCGGAGGCATTAAAGTTCTTCCAGCGCATCCACCAACCGCGCAGCACCCTGCCGGAAAGTATCGACCGTGGGCAGACCCATCCGCGCTTCCACCTCGGCCAAATAGGTCATAGCCTCGTCCTGAGACAAGTGCTGGGTGTTGACCGAAATACCGACAACCCGACAAGCGGGATTGGCAATCCGCGCAATCGGCAAGGCGGTATCGCGCAGGGTCTCGAGGCTGGGAAGATCATAGTCGGGCAGACCCCGCATATGTTTGCGGGTCGGCTCGTGGCACAGGACCAGTGCATCGGGCTGACCACCGTGGATCAGGGCCATGGTCACGCCGGAGTATGACACATGAAACAGGCTGCCCTGCCCTTCGATATGGTCCCAATGGTCGGCATCATTGTCCGGTGTCAGATATTCGACCGCACCTGCCATGAAATCGGCAATAACAGCGTCCAACGGTACGCCGCCACCCGTGATCAGAATGCCGGTCTGGCCGGTTGGCCGAAATGTAGACTTCATGCCGCGCTTCTGCATCTCCGCATCCATCGCAAGGCCGGTATACATCTTGCCCACAGAACAATCCGTGCCGATGGCAAGGCAGCGCTTGCCGGTGCGCTTCTTTCCGTTGGCAATCGGATAGGCGACGGACGGAATGCGCACATCGAACAAGGTGCGGCCATTCACACGGGCAGCCGCGACCAGTTCGTCCTCGTCGCGCAAAAGGTTATGCAGACCCGACGCAATGTCGAAGCCCATCTGCAATGCCTTGACCAGCACCTCTTTCCACGCCTTTGAGATATACCCACCGCGGTTGGCCACACCGATCACAAGGGTCTTGGCCCCGGCATCCAGAGCTTCTTGCAGGGACAGGTCCGCAATGCCCAAATCCGCGCCGCAGCCTTCCAAGCGAAACTGACCGACCGCATTTTCCGGACGCCAGTCCTTGATACCCTGCGCCACTTTGGCAGCCAGCTGGTCGGGGGCATCACCGAGGAACAAAAGATAGGGGGTCTGGATCATGGTAAAAGCTCCGTCAAAAAAGGTTATCGCGTCGGCACTTCATATCGTGCATCAGGATGCAAAGTCTTCGCAGAATACGCCCTTTAATGCAGGAACGGCGCAAAATTCATGCAATAAGATGCGTTATTATCGAAGAATTTAGCGTTCAAGTTTAGTAAGGTGGATTTTTATCCACCCCGCCAACAAAAAACCCGGGCGCGAACGCCCGGGCCAATTCCAAAGACTGGAAGGAAGGGATTAGCCTTTGGTAAAGTCAGGGTAGGCTTCCATGCCCAGCTCGGACGTATCCAGACCGGTGATTTCGGCCTCTTCGCTGACACGGATACCCATCACTGCCTTCAGAACAACCCAGACGATCAGGGCGACAACGAAGGTGAACACACCGTAGGCGATGATACCTGTGATCTGCGCACCCCAGTTACCTGTGTAGAAGGCGACAGCCAGCGTACCCCAGATACCTGCGAACAGGTGAACAGGGATCGCACCGACGACGTCGTCGATCTTGAACTTGTCCAGAAGCGGCACGGTGAAGACCACGATCACACCACCGACAGCACCGGTCAGCAACGCGCCGAACATGGATGGGGCCAGCGGCTCGGCCGTGATGGATACCAGACCGGCAAGCGCGCCGTTCAGAACCATGGTCAGGTCGACCTTCTTGTACATGACCTGTGTCAGGATCAGCGCCGCAACGGCACCGGATGCTGCTGCCATGTTGGTGTTGGCAAAGATACGACCCACGTCTGTGATGTCGCCCACAGTACCCGCAGCCAGCTGCGAACCACCGTTAAAGCCGAACCAGCCCAGCCACAGGATGAATGTACCCAGTGTTGCCAGCGCAAGGTTGGAACCAGGCATTGGGATGGTCTTGCCGTCTTTGTACTTGCCAAGACGTGGCCCAAGGATCAGCGCACCAGCCAGAGCAGCCCATCCACCGACAGAGTGTACGATTGTCGAACCGGCGAAGTCGGAGAAGCCCATCTCGGACAACCAGCCGCCGCCCCACTGCCAGGAACCGGAAATCGGGTACATAAAGCCGGTCAGAACAACGACGAAGATCAGGAATGGCCACAGCTTGATCCGTTCAGCCAGCGCACCCGATACGATCGACGCGGTCGCTGCAACGAACATCAGCTGGAAAAAGAAGTCGGACGCAACAGACGCATAATCAAGCGCCGCTTCATCGGCAGCCAGGCCAACAGGCTCCAGAACGGTCGGTACGAAGTTAAAGGCAAAGAAGCCGTTGAACTCGCCTGGGTACATCAGGTTGAAGCCCACCAGCCAATACATCAGCGACGCGATAGAGAAGAGCGCAATGTTCTTGGTCAGCTGCATTGTGACGTTCTTGGAACGCACAAGACCCGCCTCAAGCATGGCAAAACCGGCTGCCATCCAGAACACGAGGAAGCCACCAACCAGAAA
>JBFEQR010000379.1:0-3055 GCA_041549425.1 Yoonia sp.
CGCCTTGCAGGCCGCCTAATCCGCCGACGAACAACAACCGCCCTGTCCAGCCGCTGGGCATTTTTCGCGCGGCGGCGAAGTAGACAAAGCCAAGCGCCCAGACGAGGCCGATAAACCGACCCAGCTGCCGGTGCCCCCATTCCCACCAATAGATGACTTTGAACTCGGACATGCTCATGCCCTTGTTCTGCAACTGGTATTCGGGGATCGCGCGGTATTTGTCGAATTCTTCCTGCCATGCGGCCTCTGATGTGGGCGGCATCGCACCTGTCACAGGGGCCCATTCGGTGATCGACAGCCCGCTGTCGGTCAGACGGGTCAGTCCGCCCACGACGATCATGACAAGCACAAGCCCGAAAAGAACCATCAGCCAGCCCCGAATTAATCCGCGCGCACCGCTACCCACCCGATCAATGCCGCCGGGGGCCGCAGTTTGTTTGGGAGTGTCGCCCACGTCTTCGAAAATGCTGCGCTTGGTTGGCATGTCTGGCCTCCAGTTGGTCTTGGTCGTTATCTAGGGCCTGAAGCCAATTCCAGCAAGCGTCAGGGTGCCACATGTAAGGTGGATTATGATCCACCTTAACCCTTGATCAGCCCCGCTCTTTCCAGCGGACCATCTGGCGCATCATCCCGTGCAACATTTGCACATCCGCGCGGGTCAACGGCATGCGCGACCACAGGTTGCGCAGGTTCATCTTCATGTTCTCGGCCTTGTGTTCAGGGTAAAAGAAACCGGCTGTCTCCAGACGGTCTTCGAAATGATCACCCAGCTTTTCGATCTCGATCTGCTCGGCCCAATCGCCAACGGCATCCACACGCGCGGCCTCGGCGGGGATCGCCTCGCGCCGCCATTCATAGCCCGTCAGCAACACACATTGCGCAAGGTTGAGCGACGGAAATTCCGGATTGACCGGCACCGAGATGATCGCATTGGCCCGCGCGATATCATCGTTTTCCATGCCAGAGCGTTCCGGCCCGAACATCACGGCCACTTTCTGACCTTCGGCAATGCGCGCGCGTGCGTCCTGCATCGCGGCCTCCGGTGTCAGCACCAGCTTGGTCAATCCGCGGGGACGTGCGGTTGTTGCATAGACATAGTCACAATCGGCAATGGCGGCGGCTGTGTCGTCAAACAACTGCGCCTCGTCCAGCAGCCGCCCTGCCCCACTGGCCATTGCGACCGCCTTCTGGTTCGGCCAGCCATCGCGCGGGGCAATGATGCGCATCCGGTCCAGTCCGAACTTCCACATGCCGCGCGCGGCAGCGCCGATATTCTCGCCCATCTGCGGGCGGATCAAAACAAAGGCAGGTTGCGGTGTTGTGCTGGGCATCTGGTGTCGGTCCTTTGAGGGTCGCGGCCTGATACGCCGCCCGCTTTGGCAAGGCAAGCATCACCACCCCATAGCCAAGCCCGCCAAACCTCGCTAGAAGCACATCAATCAAGACGAACTCCCGGAGACGCCCCGATGTCGGACGCCCAAGACCACCCCCAGATTTACCTGATCACTCCGGCCGAGTTCGATCTGTCCAGCTATCCGGCCCAACTCGCCGCCTGTCTGGACAGCACCGAAGTCGCCTGTGTCCGCCTTGCGCTCGCCACCAAGGACGAAGCCCGCATTGCCAAAGCCGCCGACGCGCTGCGCGAACTGACTCATGACCGCGATATCGCGCTTGTCATCGACAGTCATATCCTGATGGTCGAACGGTTGGGGCTGGACGGGGTGCATCTGCAGGACGGGGCACGCTCGGTCAAAAAGGTGCGCAAGGATCTTGGCGATGATGCCATCGTCGGCAGCTTTTGCGGCAATTCCCGCCATGACGGCATGACCGCCGGTGAGTTGGGGGCCGATTATGTCAGCTTCGGCCCTGTGGGGGAAACGCCCTTGGGTGACGGGCGCGTGGCCGAGCTTGAGCTGTTTGAATGGTGGTCCATGATGATCGAAGTGCCTGTGGTGGCCGAAGGGGCCCTGACCCCTGCTCTGATCCGCACACTTGCCCCGCATACCGATTTCTTTGGCATCGGCGACGAGATCTGGAACACCGACACCCCTGCCAAGACACTGACCACCCTGCGCAGCGCGATGCTAGGCTAGGCCTGCGCGCACCTGCGTTTCCATGGCCTTCGCCAAAGCCTTGCGATCAGCAAAATCGGTCACCCGCACCGGCGGATGATAGATCACATGCACAGCGCCTTGGCGTTTGGCGGCCAGGACTGACAGCAAATGCGGGGCGAAATCCATATCCCCCCACCAGCCATAGAACCGCGGGTCCGCCCCTTGCGGCGCGGTATATTTCACGGTGACGGCCTGCATCTGCAAATCTTCCTTGATGGCTGGGTCAAAAAACGCCGCGAAAAGCGCAGGTTTGAACGGCAAGACCTGCAACCCGTCGGTTGACGTACCTTCAGGGAAGAACAAAAGCCGGTGGCCCGCGTTCAGCCGCGCCTTGAAGGTCGCGATCTGGCCCGTTACCTCGGTGCGGTCACGCTTGATAAAAACCGACCCTGTCGCACGCGCCAACCACCCGATCCCGGGCCAGCCCGCCACTTCGGACTTGGCTACAAAATAGATCCGTTTGCGCGCATTCAGCGCAAAAATATCCAGCCAAGACGCATGGTTCGCCACAACCGCCCCCGCCCCTTGCAACGGTGTGCCCGTCGTTTTGTAGGAAATGCCAAGAATGACAAAGGCCGCGCGGCAGACAAACTGCGTGATATGCGGCGTGACCGGCCTGCGCAGGCCGCAAACAGGACGCTCAATCAAGCGCACAAGCAGCAAGACACCAAGCCCCCCGAACACAAGCACGATCAAGGGCACGGCCCGCACCAATACGCGTAGCCAGTCACCAAAGCCCAAGGCCGTAGGTGGCGGCGTGTGATTGCCATGCCATGTGTCAGCCATGTCTTGCACCTTTGCCCAAAATCGCCCTTTGCAGCGCATTGATGGCATCGGTTTGCAAAATGACGCAGACATCGGTGGTGTTGAAGGCATGATCCACAAAAGCGCCGTCGCCGACCGTCGCGCCCAAGCGCAGATAGGCCTTTAGCAACGCGGGC
>JBFEQR010000380.1:0-3035 GCA_041549425.1 Yoonia sp.
GATAACGATGTGTTCCAGAGGGTGGTGCAGGCCTATGGCCTGAATTCGGCAATTCTGGATTACGCGGCAGAACGTCAAAAAGACGCCATCACCGCCGGTCTAGCCGAGGCTGATCCAGCAATGCTTGTCACGAAAGCCTATGAGCGTGGCTAGACACCGGATCACGCCCGCATCGGGGGGCCAGCAGTGAAGCTTTTTGCATTTGTCGCCCTGACGATGTGCGCCTTTGCTGCAAATTCTGTCCTGAACCGCATTGGCGTTGCCTTGCAGGGCATGGACCCGCTTGATTTTGCGACCGTGCGCACCGGCGCGGGGGCGGGCATGTTGTGGCTTTTGCTTGTGATGCGCAAAAAGCCCTTCCCGCAGGTGTTCGCACCAAAGCGCATTCTGGGTGCGGCGGCATTGGCGATTTATATGGTGGGCTTTTCATGGGCCTATATCACCCTTGACGCAGGGCTGGGCGCGCTGATCCTCTTCGGGGTTTTGCAGATCGTGATCTTCGGCTGGGCAGTTCTGGAAAAGGGACATATTCCCCTGTTGCGCTGGCTGGGTGGGGTGATCGCATTGATCGGGCTTTGTGTCCTGCTGTGGCCCGCAGGCGCGGCCACAGTGCCCTTGGGCGGCGCGGTTTCCATGGCGGTCGCGGGGATTGCTTGGGCGGCCTACACCCTGCTTGGACGGGCCGAGGCCGATCCTCTTGGCGCGACTGCCAGCAATTTCCTGCTGTGCTTTCCGCTTGTTGGTTTTACGTTGTTCTGGGTCGGCACGGGGGACATGCCAGCGGGCGGCATTCTGACGGCAATCATTGCGGGGGCAATCACATCAGGCCTTGGCTATGCGATGTGGTACCGCGCGCTTCCCTCACTGCCGACAACCGTCACAGGCATCGCTCAGCTGAGCGTTCCTGTCATCGCCGTCGCGGCTGGCGTGATTTTTCTGAATGAGCCTTTGACCGCGCGGCTGGTGATCGCGGGGGCGCTTGTTCTAGGCGGGATCGCCGTTTCGCTGACTGCCCGACGTTAGGTTTTCCCCACGAAGGGGTGTTGCTGAGGCGAACCAATGCTACCTTAAGGGTATGAAACTGATCTGGGCACTTATGATGGGACTTTTCACAACCGGGGCAAATGCCGCGGAGGAATGCGTTGTCTTGCTTCATGGTCTGGCGCGGACCGAAATCTCGCTCACGCCGATGCAGCTGGTCCTCGAAGACGCGGGCTATCATGTGGTAAACCGCGGCTACCCTTCCACAAGTGCAACCATCGAAACCTTGGTCGAAGAACATATCGCGGATGATGTGGCTGCCTGCGGTGACCGGCGCGTCAATTTCGTAACCCATTCCATGGGGGGCATTCTGGTGCGGGCATGGCTGACCAACAATCGCCCCGAAAAAATGGGGCGCGTGGTGATGTTGGGGCCACCGAATGCGGGATCGGAACTGGTGGACCTTTTTGGCGATCTGGAGCCGTTTCAATGGGTCAACGGCCCTGCTGGCCTGCAGCTTGGTACCGACGGCGACAGCGTCCCCAATTCGATCGACGCCGTCCCCTACGAAATCGGGATCATTGCGGGCGACCGGACGCTTAACCCGGTCTATTCCGCCCTGATCGATGGACCCGACGATGGCAAGGTATCCGTGGCCTCAACCCGACTTGAGGAAATGCAGGACCATATCGTGCTGCCGGTCACGCATACCTTCATGATGAACAACCCGCTTGTGATCGAAGAGGTGCTTCTCTTCCTCAAGGAAGGGCATTTTGATCACGGTCTTAGCCTGACCGACGTCATTATGGGCGAAGATTAAGCGCGCTTGATGATGCGGTTTACATGGCCCATCTTGCGGCCTGCCTTGACCTCGGCCTTGCCGTAAAGATGGATCGCAACATCGGTTTGGGCAAGCGCTGGCACACGCGCCATGTCATCGCCGATCAGGTTCTCCATCACGACATCCGCATGCCGCGACCCGTCGCCCAAAGGCCAACCGGCCACCGCACGGATATGCTGTTCAAACTGGCAAATCGTACAGCCGTTTTGCGTCCAGTGCCCCGAATTATGCACCCTTGGTGCAATTTCATTCACGATCAGCCCTTGGGGCGTAACAAACAGTTCCACCCCCATCACACCGACATAGTCGAGCGCGTTCAACACACGCGCAGCAATCAGTACAGCATCGGTGCGCTGACCGGCTGACAGCTTGGCGGGCACGGTTGTTGTGCGCAAAATTCCCGCTTCATGCACGTTTTCACCCGGATCGTAGCAGGCAACAGCACCATCAGGCGCACGCGCCCCGATGACGGAGACCTCATGGCTGAAATCAACAAAGCCCTCCAATATGGCGGGGGCGCCGGCAAGATCAGTCAGGGCCGCCGCAGCATCCTCGGGGGTCATGATCCGCGCCTGTCCCTTGCCGTCATAGCCAAACCGACGGGTTTTCAGGATCGCGGGCGTACCGATCTCCGCAATTGCGGCGTCCAGATCAGCGGCAGAGGCAACATCGGCAAAAGGCGCGGTTTGCAGACCCAGATCCTGCAAGAACTGCTTTTCCACCAGCCGGTCCTGACTGGTGGCCAAGGCCTGCCGACCGGGATGGATCGGCGCGAGGGTCTCAAGCAGATCAAGCGCGCTGGTCGGGATGTTCTCGAACTCGTATGTGATGACATCCACGCTTTGACCAAAGGCGATCAGGGCCGCTTTGTCGTCGTAACTGGCAGTGGTGACGCGGTGGGCCACATCACCGGCAGGCGCGCCTGCACCAGGTTCAAAGATATGTGTTTTCAATCCCAAACGGGCCGCTGCCACGGACAGCATGCGCCCCAACTGGCCACCGCCCAGAATGCCGACGGTCGCTCCGACTGGAAGTGGCTTAGTCATCTGTTGGCTCTTCCGGAATAGAGGCGCTCAGATCAAGACGCCATTGATCAAGACGGGCGGCAAGATCGGGGTCTTGCAGCGCCAATATTCCCGCTGCCATCAAGCCGCCGTTCTTGGCACCGGCAGCACCGATTGCCATCGTCGCCACCGGATACCCGCGCGGCATC
>JBFEQR010000381.1:0-3023 GCA_041549425.1 Yoonia sp.
AAGCGTGAAAAGCCAACGGTCCTTTTTGTGCAGCTTGAACAGCACGGCAAGGCTGTAGAGGATCAGCCCCTTGATGATCATCACCGTAATCGCAAGGGCGATGATGCGCAGGGGATCACCGAACAAAAGCTGGAAATCAATTCCCGCCCCGACGGTGATAAAGAACAGGCCCAGCAGCAAACCCTTGAACGGGGCAAGGTCGCTTTCCAGTTCGTGCCGGAACTCGGAGTTGGCCAGTACAACACCGGCAAGAAAGGCCCCCAAGGCAGGCGAGAGGCCAACCATTTGCATCAGCACCGCAATCGATACCACCATCAGCAAGGCCAGCGCGGTGTACATCTCGCGTAGGCGGGCGTGGTGGATATAGCGAAACACGGGGCGCGTCAGAAAGATACCGGCCAGAACAACGGCGGCAATGGCCCCCAGCGTCACCAGTGTCACGCCCCATCCCGGCAACCCGTCAACAAGGCTTGGCGCTGCGTGATGCACACCTTCATGCGCCTCGGTGGCAAGGGCGAGTGATCCGTCAGGCGCGATTGAAATAGCTGCAGGCACCGTCAGAAGTGGCAGCAGGGCCAGCATCGGGATCACGGCGATGTCCTGTGCCAGCAGCACAGAAAAGGTCGAGCGCCCGCCGTTTGTCTGCATCAACCCCTTTTCGGTAAGTGTTTGCAGCACGATCGCGGTGGAAGACAATGCAAAGATCATCCCGATGGCGACCGAAGTGTGCCAGTCATATCCCATGGCAAGACTGCCAGCGGTGACGACAAGCATCGTCAGCCCGATCTGTAACCCACCCAGCCCCAAAAGCCGCTGTCGCATGTTCCAAAGGGCGCGCGGGTCAAGCTCCAGCCCGATCAGGAACAGCATCATGACAACGCCGAATTCGGCAAAATGTTGCAGGTCCTTGGCTTCGCTGCCGACCAGCCCGGTCAACGGACCGATGACAATACCGGCCAGCAGGTACCCCAGCACCGATCCCAGTCCCAAACGCGCAGCCAAAGGCACCGCGATCACGGCGGCCCCCAGATAAATCGTGGCTTGAAAAAGGAACGTTTCCATAAAAACCTGTTGAAATCGTCGAAAAAGCGCGCGTATTGACGCGTGCGGCGGTCACATTGCTAGCGAGTGTAACTTGTTGAACAGTGATTGAAAGCAGGTTTCCCAGCGCCATCATTGGCGCTAGTTGCCCGGCATCTCCACCGCGTAGGTCCGGCCCCGTTTGACGTAGTTCAATGCCTCATCGCCAATCGCTGTCACCTGACCGCCGTCAAGCGCGCTGCCCACCTCGACGCGGACATAGCGCCCGTTGCTAAGACGGACCAGCGCGCGCCTTGCGTTGGCCCTGCCGTAGACGCCGATCAGGTTTATGTCGCGCAGGCGGATCACGTCCTCTTGTGTGGCCGCACGGGCCACACCACCGGGAACGGGCGCATAATTCTGCGGCGGCACGGGTGCTGCGACCGCGACGGGGGCGGCGCTGGTGTCGGGCGTAACTTGTTGCGGCTGTGCGGCTGCGACAATCCTGGCGAAATCATCGGGCCGGTCCGCGGGACGGATCGAGGCGCGCACAGCCAGCGATGTGCTGTTGTCAAAGCGCAAGGTTGCATCTTCGGCTGCGATTTCCGTCAGAATATCTGTCAGATCATTGGCGCTGGCCGCGCGTTGCGGGGCCAAGCCGTTTGGCCGCAGTTGCGGGCGCAGGTCGGTTTCGGCCCGTGCCTCTACGGTGGCGGGATCAAGGGCAATCGCGCCGCTGCTTTGCAGCTCAAGGCTGGCCAATCCAACGGCGCCAGCGGTCGGCGGCGTTGCTGTCGGTGCGGGGCTTTCAGGGGCGGCCAGTTCCGCGAAATCGGCAGGGCGCAAGGGGGCTTGCACATCAGGGGGACCCGGGATCACGACAACACCCTCTGGTGCAGGGGCCAAAAGCGCCATGCGGGCAAGCTCGTCTTCGGACAAAACCGGACGCAGTGTCATGGTGATATCAGGCGCGCCGGCGAAAACGATGGCTCCGTCGGGTGTGACCGTGCCTTCCTCTGTGGCGGCGATAAAACCGTTTTCGTCCCGTGGAAAAATCACCCCGGGTGCGGGAGGGTTTGCAGGCGTGGTGAACGGCAGATCACCTTGCAGGTCAATCGTAGAAAACGGCGAGGGCTGTGCCACGCGGGGGGTGGCCGACAGCGTGGCCGGTGGCGTGAAGCCAAGAACGACGACCCCCGAAGGGGTATCAAAGAAACGTGCGGCGCGCTGCCAGACACCGGTGGCGGCATAAAACGCCTCTGCCTCTGCGGGGCTGGGCATGGTGCCTGTGGCCGCTGCGCGTGTCTGGGCAGGCGGTGCGGGGGGCAGTTGCGGGGCCGTTGGCGTCGCGTCAGGTCCAACCGCGGTAAGCGTTTGCGGAATGGCGAGGGGCAGAGGGGCCTGAGTTGGCGTCAGGCTGGGCAGGTTGACAGCGCCGGTCTCGGGCGCGGCAAGGCCCGCGACCGCCAATGCAGGGACCTGCGGGTTTTCCCCGATGGCAGTGCTGGCAATGACAGGCGCAGGATCATCCGCCGGTGCCATTTGCGTCCAGACCACAGCGCCAAGGGCTGCGGCAAGCGCGACGGCGGCTGCAATCCCAAGCGGCTTGGCCTTCGCAGGGGCTGGCGACGGCTTGCGTGCGGCAACGGGGCTCACGGTATCCGGTTTCGGCGCGGGCGGCGTGCTGACAGGCCGCGTTGCGATAAGAACGGGCTTGGGGGCAGGTTTCGACGGTTGGTGCACTTCGGGGACCACCAGATCAAAAAGTGCAGGTTGGAACAGCGACGTCGTTCGGGGTGGCGCTGTCACCGGCGCGACAGCCTCTTGTGGCGTGGGCTTTGCCCAATATTCCGGCGGGATCGCATCGACCCATTGCGCCTGTTCGGGGGCAGGCGCAGGGGGCGGGGCTGTTTCGGCGGGGGCCGCAAACAGGTCCGGCGTCTCCTTTGCGACTTGCGCAAGGGTGTCGTCCATCACCAACAGCCGTGATTTCAACCTTGTCC
>JBFEQR010000382.1:0-3008 GCA_041549425.1 Yoonia sp.
CGTCGAAAGTCTTTTCCATCGGCATCATCACGGTCCTTGCTGTCTAACAAGAGGCAGATAACGCGCGACTGCGTTAAGGGAAAGGGGGCGGTGGGTTCAAAACCCACCTTACGCCGCAAATAGCGGAACGCGTGTGCCGCGCCGGATCACGGCCGGATCATAGGGGGTGCGGGCAAAGACCTCTTCCACACGCCCGGCGAAATGCGAAAGCGGCAGTGTGTCGTAGGCCGGATCGAAGGAACTCTGGTCCCAGCGTTCGCAAAACGCGGCACAATCATCGAAATACGGGCTGTCGCGATAGGCGTCGCGCTTGTGCGGGTCTGCGCCGACGTGTTCGCCGTAATAGACCAGCTGGAAATCGCCGTGCTTTTCGACGACCCACGTGACCTGTTCGCGCACAAAGGGCCGCAGGATCGTGGCGGCGTATTCATCGTGGTTATAGGGGGCGTAGATATCACCGATATCGTGCAACAAGGCGGCCACGATCCAGTCGATGTCGGCGCCGTCACGTTCTGCGCGCGTAGCCGATTGCAGGGAATGGACCAGCCGCGTGATCTGGTAGCCCGACAAACCTTCATCAAGCCTGACCATCGCCTCCAGCAGGCGCGCGGCGGTGCCTTTGGTGTATTCGACCTCGTGTCTGGTCAGAAAATCATAGTCTTCCTTGTCGCCGTCTTTCATCGCGGTGAATTTGACACGGTCCATGTGACGTTCCTTTTTTGTCTGCGTCGCGGGTTGTAACTCTGGTCGGGATGTTACGGCATTGCACGCAGACTTGTAGCACTTTTGCGCGATCATGCTGGACAAGATACGACCGGCCAGTAGGGTTTACGGGGTGCGAGCAAAGCGAGATATCCGATGACCCCCCTGCGCAGTGGCTTGCCGATCCAAGACACAAGAGGTCACGATGCAATTACGTGACTGGTTCTTTGGGCTGTTCGGTCGCCGTGCGCGCACCGAAGACGAAGCGATCCGCCGTCGCGGCTCTGCGATGCATGTTGTCATCCTTGACGGCACCATGTCTTCGCTTGCCGAAGGGCGCGAAACCAACGCGGGGCTGACCTACAAATTGCTCTGCGAAGTCAGCAATATCGAGAACATGACGCTCCATTATGAGGCGGGTATCCAATGGCGCGACTGGTCGACAACATGGGATGTCATCACCGGTCGTGGCATCAATCGCGGGATCAAGCGCGCTTATGGTGTTGTCGCCTCGCGGTATCGGCCCGGTGATCGCATCGTGCTGATCGGCTATTCGCGCGGGGCTTTTGCCGTCCGTTCGCTTGCCGGTGTGATCGATCTGGTCGGTCTGGTCCGCGACGATTGCGCCACAGAGCGGGCGATCGAACAGGCGTACCGCCATTACCGCGCGGGCGCTCAAAGCCCTGCGGCGCAGGCTTTTCGCGAACACTATTGCCACGGGGATGTGCAAGTCGAGGCTGTCGCCGTCTGGGACACCGTCAAGGCGCTGGGCTTGCGGCTGCTGGTGATCTGGCGCTGGGGACAGGCCCCGTACGCATTCCACACGCATCAACTGGGGGGCAATGTGCGCAACGGGTTTCACGCCTTGGCGCTGGACGAACGCCGCGCGGCCTACACGCCGGTGATGTGGGTGCGGCCACCTGAATGGAAAGGCCGGATGGAGCAGGTCTGGTTTCGCGGCAATCATGCCGATGTCGGCGGGCAGGTCTGGCAACACCCGCCAGCGCGCCCCCTCGCGAACATCCCTCTGGTTTGGATGTTGGATCGGCTTGCGGCCTGTGATGTCCCTTTGCCGGATGGATGGGAGGGGCGATTTCCGCAAGACCCCGATGCCCCCTCGATCGGGAACTGGCATGGGTGGGCCAAGCTGTTTCTTGCGCGACGCAGGCGCCAAATCGGTCTGGACCCGTCAGAGCGCTTGCACGAAAGTATCACGGGTGAAGCGCCCGCGGGGCCCTCAGCCGTCGCGCAGCTTCATAATCAGACAAGTGGCTGAGCCTGTGGCGTAAAGCCGCCCGCTTGCCGCATCCCTGATCTCGCCATGGGCGACACCGGTGCTGCGGCCTGCATGGTCAATCGTTCCGGTGGCAATGATCTGCGTTCCTACCGGAAACGCGCCGGTGAGGTTCACCTTGTATTCAAGCGTCGTGTAGACCGACCCTTTGGGTGTCACGGTCATGACAGCGCAGGACATGCAGCTGTCCAGCAACGTGCCGTACCAGCCACCATGCACACCGCCTGCGGGGTTGGTGTGCTGAAACTCCGGCGTGCCGCGAAAGACGACTTTGCCTTCAGCGACCGTATCCAGCGTGTAGTTCATTACGCCTGACATAGGGGGACGGCTGATGTGCCCGTCCAGCATCGCCTGCATGAACTCCAGACCCGACATCGACAGCATCGTGTCTTTGTCGGGCATCTCTTGGGGTGATCGGGCAGTGAACATCGGGCGGCCTCGGGGCTTCGGGTTGCCCCTTGCTGGCGCGTCAGGCGACTTTTTGCAACTGTGCTTTTGGGGTCATGCCAAGGGCATGGCAGACATCGCGCGTCAGCTCTGGCCGATTCAGGGTGTAGAAATGCAGATGCTCGACCCCGCCGGTGACCAGATCATCACAAAGCTCTGCCGCGATCGAGGTGGCAAGAAGGGCGTGGGATTGCGGGTCGCGTGCATGGGCAAAGCCGTCGCGGATCACCTGCGGGATGCTGGTGCCACACTGTGCTGCAAAACGCTGGGTGCCAGCCCAGTTTTCAATCGGCAGGATGCCCGGGATGATGGGGGCGTCGATCCCTGCTTTGACGCAAGCGTCGCGGAAGCGAAAGAACGTCTCGGCCTCGAAAAAGAACTGGGTGATGGCCGAACTGGCACCGGCATCAAGCTTGCGCTTGAGATAGGCAATGTCGGCGGCTTGGTCCGCCGCGTCGGGGTGCTTTTCGGGATAGGCACCGACGCGGATATTGAAGTCACCGCTGTCGGCAAGGGCTTCGATCAGGTCAACTGACGATGCAAAGCCGTCCGGATGCGGGGTAAA
>JBFEQR010000383.1:0-2986 GCA_041549425.1 Yoonia sp.
AGCAACTCATCCCCAGGTTTACCGATCACCATATCCAGATAAACAGCCCCTGCTGATATCAACACATCATAGAGTCCATAAAGCACCGAAGCCGAAGTCTCCGGCGCGGCCAGCAACAAGATTTGCGGCTTCTTCACCATTTTCTCAATTCCCCTTCATGGTACAAATGACCAAAACGGCCTGGTTCTGACCGATCTGCCATAATCACTTGTCCAGTATGCCGCAAAACTGGCCAAATTGCCACTGAGCGCACGAAGCCAGATGCGTTACCCTTTCTAAATGTGAAGGAAAGGATTTGATCATGAGCACCCCAGACAGACATATTTCCGGCTTTGAAGGTGAGCTTCTGACAGCAGGGATAGACGGCTATGACGCGGCCCGCGGCGTCTGGAACGCGATGATCGACAGGCGGCCCGCACTGATTGCGCGGTGTCGGAATGCGCAGGATGTGATGGCAGCTGTGCGCCATGCCGCAGCCCATGATCTGGGCATTTCAATCCGCGCGGGTGGCCATAACGTTGCGGGCCATGCGGTTTGCGATGGCGGGTTGATGGTTGACCTTACCCAGATGCGAGGTGTCAGCGTTGATACCGAGCGACGCATCGCTTCGGTGGAGGGCGGTGCACTCTGGGGTGACGTGGACAAGGCCACCCAAGCCCATGGGCTGGCCACCCCCGGCGGTCTGATCTCGGATACAGGCGTGGCAGGCTTGACGCTCTCGGGCGGCATCGGTTGGCTTCGCGCCAAGTACGGGCTGTCGATTGACAACCTCGTGGCGGCGGAGGTGGTGATGGCCGATGGCACGCTCGTTCACACCAGCGCCGATGAAAACCCGGAGTTGCTCTGGGCGCTCAGGGGTGGTGGCGGCAACTTTGGTGTGGTGACCCGGTTCGAGTTCTCCCTGCACCCAGCCGGACCCGAAGTGATGTTCGCCGCCCCGATTTACGCAGTCGAAGACGGCCCCGGCCCGATCCGCGCCTGGCGGGATTTCATGCTTGAGCATGACGGGCTGATCGGGTCACTGTGCGAGTTTTCCACCGCAGGCGGCGAAGACTTCCCGGAAGAAAGCTGGGGTAAGCGCGTTTATACTCTGGCCTGTGTGTACAACGGAGACGCTGCCGAAGGCGAAGTGCTGATGCAGCCCCTGCGAGAGCTCGGAAACATGGTCATCGACTTCTCGGGCCGGATGGACTATTGCGAGGTTCAGAAGCTGTTTGACACGCTGATGCCCGCCGGTGACTTCCGTTGCTATTGGAAAGCGCGCTACCTGAGCGACCTTTCTGATGAAATGATTGACCTTGCGATGGCCAATGCTGAGGCCGCGCCGTCGGAAAACTCGCTCTCCTCACTCTGGAACTTCGGCGGGGCCACCGCGCAGGTGCCTGCAGATGCCACCGCCTTTGGCGACCGCTCTTTCGGATGGATGTATTCGCTCGATGGCGTCTGGACGGATGCAGCGGACGACGCTGCAAACATTGCCTGGGCACGCGACGGCTGGGAAAGTACCGCATGCTTCGGGCACGAGGGCCGCGCTTATCTCAATTTTCCCGGCCATGGCGAAGACAATGATGCGCTGACCCGTGCGACCTTCGGCGCTAACTATCAGCGGTTGGTCGAAGTCAAGACGAAATACGACCCGCAGAACCGCTTCCGCTTTAATCAGAACATCAAACCGGAGGCTGAGGCATGACCCGCACCAACCCGACACCGGCCACCGACACCGGCGCAATTTTCTTGACCGAAGGAGGCACCGAAACTGAAATCATGTATCGCCACGGTTTCGAACTGCCTGAATTCGCAATGTTCCCGCTGCTGGAAAACCCCAAGGCCGTGGTCGCCATGCGGCAAGTCATGTCAGATATGCTAGACGTCGCCGCCGAATTTGGCCTGTCGTTCATGCTGACCGGGTTGGATTACCGCGCCAGCCCCGATTGGGGGGCCAAGCTGGGCTATTCTCCGGCTGGTCTGGCCGAGGCCAATATCGCCAGCATCGAGTTCCTGCGCGAAATCGCAAGGCCCTATGCTGTCCAGATCCCGCAACTTCTGATCGGCGGCTGCATTGGGCCGCGTGGCGATGCCTATGGGTTGAACACCGAAATTACCGCCGAAAGCGCTGAAGACTATCATTCGGTGCAACTGGAAACGCTGAAAGCGGCAAACGTGGATTTCGCCTGCGCGGCAACCTTCAACAACATCTCCGAGGCTGTCGGCGTATCCAGAGCTGCAGCGAGGATAGGCGTTCCGCTGACCGTTTCGCTGACGCTGGACAGTTCTCATCGTCTACGCTCTGGGCCGACACTGGCGGAAGCCATCGCTGAGATTGACCGTCAAGCCGGGGACGCCGCGCCGGACTATTACCTGCTCAACTGCTCGCACCCGTTGGAATACGAACCGGCATTGACCGAGGGCAACTGGATAAACCGCCTGCGCGGCGTGCGGCCCAATGCTTCCAAGATGGAGAAAATCGCATTGTGCAAACTGGGCCATATCGAAGATGGCAACCCTGTGGAACTTGGCCAGCAACTGGGTGACCTGCGGACGCGCTATCCGCATATGGACATCTTCGGCGGCTGCTGCGGCACCGGTCATGTCCACCTGCGCGAGATTGCCCGCGCGTTGGCTTAGACGGGTGAGAAGGCGGCAGCGCCGAACGAACCTGCCGTTCGGGCTATAGATTCCCATTGCCGTATCGTCCCGCTTAGCGGTCAATGGTGCATTCCGCAGCGATCAGCAGGTCTGAGCCTAAACTCGCCCCGCCGGAGATTATCGGCCAAGGAAGGGGACCGTTCTGTCAGGCAGGATTGCGCCCCGATATGACCCACGAAGACGTCGGTGCCCATATGCCATCCGCATCTGTTTCTTGGCTTTCAAAGTAGGCACGCATATCACGCTCGATCTCTGGGCGTTTTGCCTCGGCGTCTTTGGCTCCAGCACCGCGGAGGCGGACCAGGCTACGCAGCCGCCGTCAGGATTTATCCGGACGAAG
>JBFEQR010000384.1:0-2972 GCA_041549425.1 Yoonia sp.
ATTGATTTCCAGCTTTTGTTCGGTGATCCCCTGCGCATCATCGCCCTTGCGATTACGGTGATGATCATCAAGGGGCTGATCCTCTACAGCCTTGCCGTGCTGTTCAAGCTGCACAAAAAGGACCGTTGGCTTTTCACGCTTGGCCTCGCGCAGGCGGGTGAATTCGGCTTTGTCCTGATCGCATTCTCGCTCCAGCAGGGTGTGCTGACAGACGCCATTGGCGGGCAGTTGTTGCTGATTATCGCACTTTCCATGCTGATCACGCCGCTGATGTTTATCGCCTATGAGGTGATGACACGACAGATGGGCGAAACAGGCCCAGAAGAACCGGACGAGGTGGACGAGCAAGGCACCGTCATCATTGCGGGCATCGGGCGCTTCGGTCAGATCGTGAACCGGCTGGTGCGCAGCGCGGGCTTCGATACGGTCGTTGTCGACAACAATCTGGCCACCGTGCAGATGATGCGCAAATTCGGCTTTCGCGGGTTCTTTGGCGATCCGACCCGTCCCGATCTGTTGAATGCCGCCGGACTGGAAGACGCGCGGGTGCTGGTCGTCGCCATTGACGACAAGGCCAACGCCGTCAAGCTGGTGCGTTATGCCCGCAAAGCCCGCCCTGATCTGCACATCATTGCGCGCGCCCGTGACCGCGTGCATGTGCATGAACTTTATGATGCCGGTGCCGATGATATCGTGCGCGAGATGTTCGACAGTTCTTTGCGCGCGGGCCGCTATGCGCTGGAAAACCTCGGGCTGAGTGAATTCGAAGCGGCAGAGCTGGAACAGGCCTTCTACCAGCATGACCGCGCAGGTCTGCGCGAATTGGCCGCCCTGTGGAAACCCGGTGTGCCGGTCTCGGATTTGCCGGAATACGTCGAGCGGGCGCGCAAGCTGAATGCCTCGCTCGAGATGGAACTGGCCTCGCGGCAGCAGGCTAACGAAAGTAAGCCAAAAGACTAACTTTCTGCGACACCCGCCTCGGCAAAGGTTGCCATCCCCGAATGGCACGCAATCGCCCCCTGCAACACACCGATCGCAAGCGCGGCACCGGACCCTTCGCCCAGACGCAGGCCAAGGTTCAGAAGCGGCGCTTTGTCCAAGGCATCCAGCAGGCGCTGATGCGCGCCTTCGGCGCTTAGATGTCCGGCGACCGTGTGATCCAGTGCGCCAGCGAAGGCCTTCGCCAGCGTCAGCGCGGCGGCGGAACAGATAAAGCCGTCCAGAATGACCGGAATACGGTGGTGGCGGGCTGCGGCAATCGCTCCGGCCATGGCGGCCAGTTCGCGGCCTCCCAGACAGCGCAGCACTTCAAGGGGATCATCGCTTTGGTGCAGGGCAAGACCTTTGCGCACCGCTTCGGTCTTGCGCGCCAGACCTGCGTCATCGACACCGGTTCCGCGGCCTGCCCATTCGGCGGCATCCCCTCCCAAAAGGGCCGCCGCAATAGCTGCGGCAGGGGTCGTGTTGCCGATCCCCATTTCACCCGTGACCAAAAGGTCGGCCTGCGGATCAACTGCCGTCCATCCTGTTTGCAGGGCCGCGACGCAGTCTTCTTCAGACATGGCGGGGGCTTTTGTGAAATCGGCAGTGGGCCTGTCCAGTGACAAAGGATAGACATCCATCTTTGCGCCAAACGCTTTCGACAACTGGTTGATCGCTGCACCGCCATGTTCGAAATTGGCGACCATCTGCACCGTCACTTCGGGCGGGAAGGCAGAAACACCCTGTGCGCAGACACCGTGATTGCCCGCAAAGATAATCACTTGCGGCGCTGTGATCTGCGGGCGCGCATCGCCCCGCCAGCTTGCATACCAAAGCGCCAGATCCTCAAGGCGGCCCAGCGCACCGGGGGGTTTTGTCAATTGGCCGTTGCGGTCCTGCGCGCCCTGCAAGGCATCTGTGTCAGGCCCCGAAGCCGCCGCAAGCGTTTCGCGAAAAGTCGAAAGGGTCGAAAATGGCGCTTGCATCGTGTCCTCGCTCGGATAAATCTTCGGGACTTGTTTAACGCAGTACTTGCCGATGAAAAGCCCACAAAGGACCGCAGTTTGTACAAACACGACACAGCCCTGATCGACCGTGTCGACCTTGCCGCTGCGGTCGGGTTGCTTACGCGGTTTCCGGTAATCATCGATACCGAACGCGCCTTGGCGCGGGGTGCGGCCTCTGCTTGGGCCTATCCGCTGGTGGGGGTGATGCTAGGAGCCGGATTGGCGGCATTTGCGTCAGTGCTGCTGTTTGTGGGTATTCCGGCAAGCATTGCCGCAGCGCTTGTTATGAGCGCCAGCGTGATTGTCACCGGTGCGATGCACGAAGATGGTCTTGCCGACAGCGTCGATGGTCTGTGGGGCGGCTGGGACAAGGCACGGCGTATGGCCATTATGAAAGACAGCCATATCGGTGCTTACGGCGTCTGCGCCATCGCGCTGAGCCTGTTGCTGCGCTGGCTTGCGCTGGCACTGGTCCTGTCGTTCGGGATGCACTGGGTGGTCCTAATGACAGTCGGCGCGTTGAGCCGAGCAAATATGGTCGCCCTGATGGCGATCCTGCCCAATGCCCGTGATGGCGGGCTAAGCCGGACAGTGGGCCGCCCTGCAGCCGCCACAAGCTGGCTGGCGCTGGCCATTGCCGCGCTGGTTGCTCTTGTTTGCGGCTATGGCGTTGTGACGCTGGTTGCGCTCTTGGCAGGTGTTGCCTGCGGTCTGATTGCCAAGGCAAAGATCGGCGGACAGACCGGCGATATCCTTGGCGCGACTCAGCAGGTGACGGAAATCGCCGTTTTGACGGCGATCGTGGCAACGCTGGGATAGGGCAGAATTGCGCAATCCAGCGCGATTGCAAATGATCCCCGATTCACATGACGCCCCAGCGCGCGACTGCGCAACACGCCATCCTCAAGCCGCGTTGCCATGACTTGGGTCCAGTCGGCATTCGCGGTGATCATCTCGGGGCCATCACCGCAATCGCGGATACCG
>JBFEQR010000385.1:0-2965 GCA_041549425.1 Yoonia sp.
GGACCCGACGGGTCAACGCTCGGCGCTGGTCAATCTCATGCAAAATGCCCGTGATCTAGCGCGCTAGGAGCCAGCCGACACCTTCTTGTGTGGTCTGGCGCGGCTTGTATTCACCCGAAACCCAGCCCTGATACCCTTGCGCATCCAAGGCCGCAAAAAAGGCAGGATAATCGATATCGCCCTGATCCGGCTCGGAGCGGTCAGGCATTTGCGCCACCTGTATATGCGCCGTGATATCGCGCATCGCCTCCCATGTGCCCATTACATCGCCAGTGATCTTGGCGGCATGAAACGCGTCGAACTGCAAACGCAGGTTGGGGGCATCAATCAGGGTCACGATTTCGCGGCCCAGATCAAAATCATTCAGGAAGTATCCCGGCATTGTCTCGGTGTTGATCGGCTCGATTGTCAGGCTCTGCTCCGGTGCCTCAGCCGCAGCCCAGCGCAGGTTTTCGACAAAAGTCGCCTTGGCCGCGTCACCGGCGGCGACGCCGGACATAATATGCACATGCTGCGCACCCAGCGTGCGCGCATAGCGCAGGGCGCGTCTGAAATCCTTGCGGAACCGCTCTTGCAGATCCGGCACGGCGGCAAACCCCTGCGGACCACCGGTATAATTCGGCGGCGGGCAGTTGATCAGCGCCATGGCCAGATCTTGTCTGGTCAATTCATTCACGATGTCCTGCGCGTTGACGTCATAAGGAAACAGAACCTCGACCGCGTCAAAGCCCGCCTCTTTGGCGGCGGCAAAACGCTCCAGAAACGGCAGTTCGGTGAAAAGCCATGTCAGGTTGGCGCAGAATTTCGGCATGAGGGGGGTCCTTTTTGGTGCAGCAAAGGTCTTTTATTCAAGCTGGTCGGATGGAATGATCGGAAAGAATACACCCTGCGAGCGAACACCAAACCAGGACACCCCTTCATGTTGGGCGTGTTCGCCGATCTCGACCAGACGATAAAATGATTTGCGGTCGATCAGCGCCTCAAGATTGGCGCGCACAAGAACATATGGCGAAGGCTCGCCGGTTTCAGGGTCGCGCAGGACGCGGATAGGGTGATCGGGACCGGCTATCATACGGTCGCCGACATTCGTCTCGAACTCCAGCCCCTCGCCGCGCTTATTGAAATCCACCGCGACAAAAGGGGCATCGTCAACGGTGATGCCCACCTTTTCAACAGGTGTGACAAGCACGTAACCATCCCCGTCACGGCGCAGGATCGTGGAAAACAGCCGCACCAGTTCAGGGCGCCCGATGGGCGTGCCCATATAGAACCATGTCCCGTCGCGGGCGATACGCATGTCGATATCCCCGCAATGGGGCGGATTCCACAGATGCACAGGTGGCAAGCCGCCTTTTTGGGCGGCACGCGCGCTTTGTGCGATGCTTTCGGCCGACGGTGTCACAATCTTTTGTGTGGTCATAGTTTTTGCCATTGGGTGATATGGGATTATCTGTTCAACTGAAGAGTATAGCGCATGCGGAGGAATGTCATGGCAAACGACGCCAATCTTGTCGCCGATATTGAAAATCTGGGGGCAAAGCTCGGGCAGGCCCGGGCCAGTATTGCCGCCCGTTTCATCGGTCAACCGCGTGTGGTCGATCTGACGCTGACTGCGCTGATCTGCGGTGGGCACGCGGTTTTGATCGGCTTGCCCGGTCTGGGCAAGACGCGGCTGGTCGATACGCTTTCAACGGTTATGGGACTGAAAGGCAACCGTATCCAGTTCACGCCCGACCTGATGCCTGCCGATATCCTCGGGTCGGAAGTTCTGGAAACCACCGAAGACGGCAAGCGCAATTTCCGCTTTATCGAAGGGCCGGTCTTTTGCCAGCTTCTGATGGCCGACGAAATCAACCGGGCCTCGCCGCGGACGCAATCCGCGCTTTTGCAGGCCATGCAGGAAAAAGAGGTGACGATCGCAGGCGAACACCGCGCACTTGGCGTCCCCTTCCATGTTCTGGCCACCCAGAACCCGATCGAGCAGGAAGGCACCTACCCCCTGCCGGAGGCACAGCTGGACCGTTTTCTTGTGCAAATCGACGTCCCCTATCCCGACCGCGCAACAGAAAAGGACATCCTGATCGCAACGACAGGCGCAACCGAGGCCACGTCGCAACAGGTCTTCACCGCCCAAGAACTGCTGGATGCACAAAACCTGCTGCGCCGGATGCCGGTGGGTGACAACGTCGTTGAAATGATCCTTGATCTGGTGCGCGCCTGCCGCCCTGACGATGAAAACGCGCCCGATATCGTGCGCCAGAACGTCAGTTGGGGACCCGGCCCGCGTGCGGCACAGGCGCTGATGCTGACGGTGCGCGCACAGGCCTTGCTGGAAGGGCGGCTTGCCCCCTCTGCAGACGACGTGCGGGCGATGGCCGTACCTGTGCTTGAACACCGCATGGCCCTGTCATTTGCCGCCCGCGCGCGCGGCGAAAGTATCCATCACGTCATCAGCACAGTCGCGCAACAAGCTACAACGGTTGCATCGGCTGCATGACCCAACCGCTCGCCCTCAGATCACAGGCCGAGACCCTCGCCGGTCCGCTGCCCCCGCTTTTGGCGGAGGCAGAGCATCTGGCGACGACGGTTCTTCTGGGCGATCACGGGCGCAGGCGTGCGGGCACGGGTGACACATTCTGGCAGTACCGCCCCGCACAGCCCCACGACGACGCACGCAGTATCGATTGGCGGCGTTCGGCGCGCTCCGACCTGAATTTTGTGCAGGACAAGGAATGGCAGATCGCGCAATCGATCATTCTATGGGTGGATCAGGCGGCATCCATGGCGTTTGCCTCTGACGCGTTCCTGCCGTCCAAAGCACAGCGCGCACGCACGCTCGGGCTGGCCTGCGCCATCTTGCTGATCCGCGGTGGCGAACGGGTCGGGCTGACGGGGTTGCGCCTGCCGCCACGGCGGGGCGAAGCGCAACTGATGCAAATGGCGCAACTTTTGTCACACGACGAGA
>JBFEQR010000386.1:0-2953 GCA_041549425.1 Yoonia sp.
CATTGCGCGCGACGTTCACCTGATGAACGGCCAAGCGCCGCGCCCCGGTCAGATGTTCCGCGCGCCCGGGCAGGCCGAGGTCCTGCGCCGGATCGCCATGGACGGACGGGCCGGTTTCTACGAAGGCGAAGTTGCCGAAGACATGGTCGCCAGTCTGAACGCATTAGGCGGCACCCATACGCTGGACGATTTTGCCAACACCGCCTGCGACTATACCGATCCGATCACCGGTGGTTATGGCGGGCTTGATCTTTACGAGCATCCACCAAACGGGCAGGGGGCCACGGCCATCTTGTTGTTGAACATGCTTAAGCATTTCGACATCGCAGGCATGGACCCGTGGGGGGCAGAACGCGCCCATATCGAGGCAGAGGCGACGAAACTTGCCTATGACACCCGCAACCGGTTCCTGTCCGATCCCGATTACATGACACGGTTGGACTATATGACATCGCCCGAGACAGCCGCGAAACTTGCCGCGCTGATTGACCCCAAAAAGGTCCTTCCCGCGGGTCTGCCCGGGGCAGAGGCGGTGCATAAGGACACGATCTATATCACCGTCGTGGACAAGGACCGGATGTGCGTGTCGCTGATCTATTCGATTTTCCATTCCTTCGGGTCGGGCATTGCCTCTGACAAATTCGGGGTGTTGTTCCAGAACCGCGGCGCAGGTTTCACGCTGCAACAGGGGCACCCCAACGAGGTGGGCGGCGGCAAGCGGCCGATGCATACGATCATTCCGGCAATGCTGAAAAAGGACGACAAGGTGCTGATGCCGTTTGGTGTGATGGGCGGGCAGTACCAAACAACAGGCCACGCGCGGTTCGTAACGAACGTCACCGATTTCGGTCTCAGCCCGCAGGCGGCAATTGATGCGCCACGTTGCTTTGCCGAAGGGGACAAGCTGAATGTCGAAGACGGCTACAGCGATGCGGTGAAGGCAGAGCTGGCGGCACTTGGACACAACGTGCAGAAGCCCGAAACCGGGATCGGCGGTGCGCAGGCTATCATGTTGCACGACGACGGTTTGCTGGAGGCGGGCAGCGATCCGCGCAAAGACGGCTGCGCGCTGGGTTATTGAACTGCCGTGGGGTGCGCAAACTTGCGCACCCTACCTTGCGCGCAATGATCGTAGGAAAAGGCCCAATCCACCGACAAGCAGCACCAGAATGACGATCAGGTCAAAGGCGCTCATCCGCGCCAGTTGCAGCGTCATATTTGCGATCACGCCAAAAATTAGCGCGACCAGTGACGCCCCCGCGATCCCCCAGCCGATCCAGTTGCGCGCACTGTAAAAGATCATGCCGACGCCGAACATGAACGGGATCAGGATCATGCCCGACGTGACCGGCACGCCGCCGATGCCGAAGACCCGCGCGCCCAGTCCAAAGTTTGGCCGGACGATGATCCCGTTCAGCAGCAGATAACCCCCGCCGATCATCATGATCAGCCCGATCAGGAACGTGCCCGTTCCGCCGTCAGTTCCGCCTGCGCCACGTGCCATATAGGTCTCCAATCCATCGTCTGCTGGCAGCCGTTTTAGGACCGGAACCGGCCTTTTGCCAGCGGTAAGCCGTATCTGCAGCGGATGTCCCGTCAAATGCGCGCTTTGAGGGCGTCCATGAGCTCGGTTAGGGACTTGATGTAGAATTCGCCGGTCAGTTTGCCGTTTTCATCGAATTCATTACTGGATCTGGCAAGCAACACCTCTGGTCCCTGCAAGATATCTGGACGGAAGGCCATCATCGCCAGCCGCAGTGAAAATTGCGACCGCTCTCCGCCCGCGCGCCCGGCGGCAGCCGACATGATGGCCAGGGGTTTGTCGTTCCACGGATTGCCCTGCGTGCGCGACACCCAGTCCAACGCGTTTTTCAATACACCCGACATTGCCTTGTTGTATTCAGGGGTCGAGATGATCACAGCATCCGCCGCCGCGATCTGATCGGCCAGCATCTGGACCGACGCGGGGATGCCCTCGGCGTCTTCTACATCGCCGTTATAGAGCGGCAGATTAAGGTCAGCTTCGATGAATGTGTCAGCGTTGAAAATCTCTGCGGCGTTGCGCATCAAAAGCGTGTTTGTCGATGCTTTGCGCAGTGATCCCGAAATACCGAGTAGGGTCGTCATGAGAGGCTCCAGATTTGTGTTTCCATACAAATAGCGCCGCACAAAATTTTCGCCACCGCAACAGTTGCACAGCCGCTGTGCGTGGCCCATTCTGGGCATAATCAAGGGGAGACATAGATGCACCGGCACGGCGGAAAAATATTGAGTGATCAACTGGTTAAGCTCGGTGTGACCCGTGTCTTTTCCGTCCCCGGCGAAAGCTTTCTTGCCGCATTGGACGGGCTTTATGACAGCGGCATCCCCAATATCGTTTGCCGTCAGGAAGGCGGCGCCGCGATGATGGCAGAGGCTTACGGAAAAATGACCGGCCAGCCTGGTGTGTGCTTTGTCACCCGCGGGCCGGGTGCTACGAATGCCGCTGCTGGGGTGCATATCGCGATGCAGGATAGCACGCCAATGGTGCTTTTCGTGGGTCAGATCGACAATCGCCACACAGATCGCGAGACATTCCAAGAGCTTGATTACAAACAGGTCTTTGGCGGTCTGGCCAAATGGGTGGCCCAAGTGGATGATACGGACAGGTTGCCTGAATATATCGGGCGCGCATTTCGGGTGGCACTGTCCGGCAGGCCCGGACCAGTGGTGCTGGCGCTGCCCGAAAACATGCTGAGCGCGCAGGCGGATATGCCTGACCTGACCATGCCGGACCGCCCCGCGCCGGTTCTGTCGGCACAGACAATCCAATCGGTGATGCATGCCTTGTCACAGGCCGAGCGCCCTTTGATCGTCGCGGGCGGACCACATTGGAGCGCCGCCGCACAGGCGGATTTGCAGGCCTTTGCCGAAACCCAGAACGTGCCTGTCGCCCTTGGGTTTCGCAGACAGG
>JBFEQR010000387.1:0-2944 GCA_041549425.1 Yoonia sp.
CGTTTTCCTCGTTCACGGCCATTGCATAGGTGGACATGAAATCGTTGATTGTGTGGGGCGCAGTCAGGTTCATGCCCCGTTCGGCCTGTAGCGCGTCATGGATGGCCTTGGCCCGCCTGCGCACCTGCAAACCGCCCGGCAGGATGCCTTCGGTCTCCAGCCCGCGGTTGATGCAGGCGTTCATGACATCCCAGATGCGGGCAAGTCCGCGGTCAAGATCGGCACCGGGCATACGTGACACTTCGTTGGCGCGTTTCATCGCGGCGATGGATTTGCCCGAGCTTGCGGCCATGTCCAGCATCTCTTGCGCCGAATGGAACGGAAAGGGTACCGGCGGGCCGGTGTCGCTGTCCTTGCCTGCGGCCAGTTCGGCTTCGGTCAGCACGAAACCGCCCCCGATCGAGTAATAAGTCACCTGCGTAATCACATCGCCTTGGGCATCGGTGCCGCGCAGGATCATGCCGTTGGCGTGACCGGGCAGGGGGGCGCCATAGTCGAAGACAAGATTGTCTTTGGGGTGAAATCGCAGGGTGCCCAGTCCGGGGGGTGAAATCGTATGCTCGCGCACGATACGTGCCAGCGCCTCTTCGGCTTTGGTGGCGTCGTAGTCATCGGCCCGAAATCCGGCAAGACCAAGGATCACCGCGCGATCGGTCGCATGCCCCACGCCTGTAAAGGCAAGGCTGCCGTGCAAACTGGCGTGAACCCCTGCCGCGCTGAATGGTTGTGCGCGCAAATGATCCAGAAAACGGGCCGCAGCCACCATCGGGCCGATGGTGTGCGACGACGACGGGCCGACACCCACTTTGAACATATCGAAGACGGATAAAAACATCGCGCTCGCGCTTCCCTGACCAACCCGCATGACGAACCTCTGCGGACCCATAACGTCTAACGCGATGCGTGCTGTGATCCTGCATCAAATGCGACCATTCGCCAAAGAAACGCGCGCAGGTCTTTTCTGACGGCGTCTTCACCCATTTGAGGCCTCGCGCCCGCGTGTTTTCTTGTTATAACACTGTCAGATGATTGTGGAGTGGCGCGATGACTGGCGAATTGACACCAATAGACATGGCGAAATTTATTGCCGCCAAACAGGCAACCGAATACGTGGAAAGCGGTATGACGATCGGGCTTGGCACCGGATCAACGGCTGCATGGCTGGTGCAATGCCTGGGCGAGATGGTCCGTGAAGAAGGCCTTGAGATCAAAGGCGTTCCCACATCGAACCAAACCGCTGAACTGGCCCGCGAAGTGGGAATCGAGGTTATCTCGCTGGAAGAGGCCAAATGGCTTGACCTTACCATTGATGGAGCTGACGAATATGACCGCCATCTGAACCTGATCAAAGGTGGTGGCGGGGCGCAATTGCGTGAAAAGATTGTCGCGACAGCCAGTGAGCGGATGATCGTGATCGCCGATGCGACCAAGAAAGTGGACACATTGGGTGCGTTTCCATTGCCCGTCGAGGTCGTCCCGTTCGGCCTGTCCGTGACCAAAGGCCTGATCGAGGAAACCCTGATCGGCATGGACGTGCTGGGCCGTGACATCAAATTGCGGATGCATGGTGACCAGCCCTTTATCACCGACGGGGGCAACATGATCTTTGATCTGCACCTGCGCCACATCGGCAATGCGCGGCTTTTGGGCTTTGTGCTGAACCAGATACCCGGCGTTGTCGAAAACGGGTTGTTCATTGATATCTGCGACATGGTGATCGTGGGCCATGGTGACGGTAAAGTGACCGTGCGCGACATCACCAATGACACCTCTGAGGTTGTGCAATATGACGTGCGCGACGATGATAATATCTTCGCCGACATCGCGGAATAAGCTGCACACCTGAATACCAAGACTTATCGGAGCCCCTTTATGACTTTTGACTATGACCTATTCGTCATCGGAGGCGGCTCTGGCGGGGTGCGCGCTGCGCGCGTTGCCGCTGCCACAGGTGCCAAAGTGGCACTGGCCGAAGAATACCGCATGGGCGGCACCTGTGTGATCCGTGGCTGCGTGCCCAAAAAGCTGATGGTCTTTGCGTCGGGCTATTCGGAGATGTTCGAGGATGCCCGTGCCTATGGTTGGGATCTGCAGGACGGGCCGTTCAACTGGCCCCGCTTTCGCACCCAGTTGCACAAGGAGCTGGACCGGCTCGAGGGGATTTATCGCAAGCTGCTCGATGGTTCGGGCGTCGAGATTTTTGATGCCCGCGCATCGCTGAAAGACCCGCACACGGTAACGCTGTCCACCGGCATGGATGTGACCGCGAAACATATTCTGGTGGCAACGGGTGGCCGCCCCGCCTTGCCCGAGATGCCCGGCGCCGAGCTTGGCATCACCTCGAACGAGATTTTCCTGCTCGAAGAGATGCCCAAGTCGATCCTTATCATCGGCGGCGGCTACATCGCCTCTGAATTCGCGGGCATCCTGAACGGCCTGGGCGTTGCGGTCACCCAGTTCTATCGCGGTGCGCAAATCCTGCGGGGCTTTGATGACGAGGCCCGCGGACTGGTGGCCGAAGGTATGCGCGCCAAGGGCGTCGATCTGCACCTGGGGACCAACATCGTCGAAATGCGCGAAGCGACAGAGGACGATTTGCACGGCACAACAGAAGGCGTGTCGATGGAAGACGGGCACCCTGCTGCCGTACCATCACAGGGCGCGGGGAAAGGGATTTGGGTCAAAGCGACCAACGGCACCGAAAAGGTCTACGATCAGGTGCTGTTTGCCACAGGGCGTGCCCCGAATTCCGACGATATCGGCCTTGATGCGGCAGGCGTCACAGTCGGGCGGCGCGGCGAGATTGTGGTCGACGAATTCAGCCAGACCAATATTCCGTCGGTCTATGCAATCGGCGACGTCACCAACCGTGTGCAACTGACCCCTGTCGCGATCCGCGAAGGCATGGCCTTTGTCGAAACCGTCTTTAAGGGCAACCCGACAG
>JBFEQR010000388.1:0-2942 GCA_041549425.1 Yoonia sp.
GGGCCGGATTACAGGGGTCGTCCGGCGCAACTGATGCTGATTTGGCGCTGCAACTACCCGCCGCTTCAAATCGACAACGGACCACTGACGACGAGCATGGCGACAAGTTGGTCGTAGGTTCCTGAGCGAGCAACAACAGTCAGTTATTTTGTCAAAAGAGGCAGGTCAGTGATCTGCCTGCCTCAAGTGGTCTTCTTCTAAATGGCTGCTTGGATGCGCAGTCTACAACAGGCTTTGCACATTGATACCAAAGGTCACTGCGCCAATTGCTTCGCCCGTTTCCGGGTCTGCAATAGAGAGTGAGCCTTGCGCTTGGTAGAAGCCGGTGCTGTCGTCGAATTCGACTTCGCTGATATGCAGTGCATCGGGGCCAACAGCGTATGTCTGTTGCCATTTCGCCTCGTCGCCCTGCCAGTAGTCAGAGGTCTGCACGCTTTGCGCGACGTTCAAGCCCTTGTTATCCATGACGAAGACTTCCGTGACAAAACCGGCGGTCTCTTGCTGCTGTTCCAGCAACCAGTTCGAGACAGGCGCGGAGAGCAGTTTATCGATCAGTGGTCCACCATTGTTGCCCGCTTCAGCGCGCCATTTTTGATCAAGGGCGATAATCGCGTCTTCGGTCAGGTCTGCGTGTTCGGCGTTTTGCAACTTGATCGCTTCGATCAACGCAGGGTTGGAAAGCCATTTGGTCAGTTCGTTCCTTGCATAGGCCTCAAGCGGAACGCGATATACGCCGTCCTGACCGGGTGTCGCGATCAGATAGAGCGTGATCGTGTTATTCATGGAAACGGAAAGCGCATCCGCCATGTCGGCTGTGGCGACAACGGCCTCGGCGGTGGGAGTTTGACCTGCAAGTGCTGCATCGAGAACACCCTTCTGGTCTCGCCAAATATCGAAAGTGGCTTGCAAGCTGTTCAGCACGGCGTCGTTGGGCGGTGGGTTAATCCCGGCCGCCGGGAAGCCGTCCCGCAAAGCAATCAGGGTTTGCTCGAAGAGTTTGGCAGAGTTTGCCAGCTCTTCTGTCGTCTGCTCCGTTTCAGTGCCCGTTGCAAGTTCGCACATCGTACGGGTCATACGGTATGCCAATGCCCGCTGGCGCACTGCAAAGTTCAACACTGTCGCGTCGCTTTGCAGGAGCTGTTGAGGATCAGAATACTGGCCTGATATGGCTGCAGCCAGAATTTCCGTCTGATCAAAGAGATCCCGAAAGCCGGTATGAATGGTTGCAGCATCCGCAGCGGTACCTGATCCTGACGCCAATCTTGCAGCCGCGTCTTGCAGCGGCGCCCAAAGGGCTGCAGTCTCTTCCAGGGTCCTGCGTGTGCGTCCGCTTTCTTCTGGGCCAGGCATGCCCAAAGCGGCGTTTCCGTTGACCAGACCATCAATAATCCGGTCAAAATCCTCGTTTACCGTGGCCAAGTCGATTGTTGCGGTATTGGTGCCAATACCACTGTTGACGCGACAGGAAGCGGAAGCCACGGCCTCTGACAGAGACCGCAAGCTGGCCGAGCGGTTCACCCGCGCCTTGCCGCCGACATAAAGTGCGCTGTCAATTGATTGCGCTGCGACAGGTTGCGCTGTCAAAATGCCTGCAGATTGGGCGGCTGCCAAAACCAACGCCATGCAGGCGGTTTTTGAAAGCGCATGCCTCGCAGACGAAAGGCGCTTTCGCGCGATCGATGACGTCAGATTTCTGTCAAACATTGTTCAATCCTTGTATCACTGGCCGGAGAGCCGGCTAAGAGTTAGCGTATATGTTGCCCAAGACTTTGATGCATCGTCCGGCCTACAGTCTACGGAAGGCCGTATCGTCGCGAACCATACTGTCGGTCGCGATGCACAGGTCGACTTGCGCTGTAGGGCTGCGTTGGTGGTCACATTCGCCAGTCATCATCGTGCTGGCCACATCGATGGTGCCAATTGAAGACGACAATGTGACGTCTTCTGCATGACCAGTCTGTCCAAACACGTTCGGGGCCAGGCCAGCAACCGAGATTTCCAATTTTTTCGCACGTGTTTTTTTCAAATCAACTTCTCTCGGCAAGACTGTCAGGTGGGAGATGGACTCCTCAAACATGGCCAATACTAACAAACTCGGAGCGACGCCCATAAACGGTTGGCTTGCTTCATGTTCAGATACAAAGCCTCAAATTTGACCTAATTGTGTCCAGACTACGTTGCTTTGCGAGGTTTTTCATGGCGAAAGATCTTGGGGTAGATCGCAATATTGGATGTCGTTCACCTGATGGTCAGTGATGTCAGACCAAATGCCGTGACCCTTTATGCCGAAGTGGTGAAGATTGGCGCCCAAGGTGCTGGTGGGCAGACGGTCAATCGCCTAGGCTCGTCCCGACGAGACAAGGAAGATCACCTGCCATGCCCGACACACTTGCCCTACTTGGCGTCAAAGGCGGCCCCGCCATCAGGCCGGGGTCGCATATGCCGATCTCGATGCTTTTGCAGATGGCGGGCAAGAATATCGTGATTGACGCGGGTCTTGGCGTGGCGCGCGGGATTTGCGATCAGGGTGTTGCCCTGACCGACATCGACCTGATCGTCATCACCCATCTGCATTCGGATCACTATCTGGAACTGGGCCCTTTGTTTCACACAGCATGGACTGCTGGCCTGAACCGGTCGATCCCTGTGATCGGGCCCAAGGGGCTGGACGCCTACTGGGCCGGTTTCCAGCAAAGCATGGCCTTTGATATCGACCTGCGTCAACGGGACGAGGGGCGCTGTGATTTTGCGGGCCTTGCCGACTTTCAGGTCATTCAGGACCGGCATGATCTGGACGGCATCACCCTGCACACCATGCGCAATGTGCATCCCCCCATTGCCGACAGCTTTGCCCTGCGTTTTGACGGGCCGGACGCCAGCGTCGTCCTGTCAGGCGACACCGCCTATATGGACGAAATGGCACCCTTTGCCAAAGGCGCGGA
>JBFEQR010000389.1:0-2936 GCA_041549425.1 Yoonia sp.
AGAACTATCGGAACAGTTCGCGGTATCGCGGCCCACAGTGCGCGAGGCGCTCAAGCGTCTTGGTGCGCAATCGCTGATCCGCACCCAACGCGGCGCGACCGGCGGGGCCTTTGTGAACCGGCTGCGGTTCGAGGACGCCTACGGGCAACAGATCACTACCTCTACCCTGCTTTTGTCGATGAACGACGTCAGCTTCGCCACTGCCTGCGAGGCGCGCTATGCACTCGAACGGGCCTGCGCACCGCTTTCGGTGGAACGCCGCACCGCCGATCATCTGGCCACGATGCGCGCCGAGGCGCACCGCCAATCCCAACCGGGTCTGACGGACGAAGCATTTTGCGCCTCTGACGTGGCCTTTCATCGCGCGTTGGTGGATGCCGCAGGCAATCCGGTGTTGTCCTATCAGCTTGCCGGAGCCGTCGAGGCCATGCAGCCCCTGATGAACATGATCACTTTTTCGGCCCGCTCGCGGGAACGGATCATCGCGCTGCACAGCGCCATCGCCGATGCAGTCGAAGCCCGTGACGCCGCCGCAGCCGATGCGCATCTGGTGGCGTTGGCCAACTACACCCAAGAACTGGCACAGAGTGTCATCGCCGAACGGCAGGCGGCACGCACCACCGGCTGAGCATGTAAGGTGGATCTCGATCCACCTTTGCCGCATGGACATTCCTTGAAATGCCGCTAAACCCGCCCCAAATCCGGTGCAGGAGAACGCGATGAAACACGTCATCTTTGGAACCGTCACACTGGCCGCAGCCGCCGGTCTTGGGCTTTACGTGTGGCAGACCAGCTTTGCCACACCGCAGCCCTGCGGTGATACCGCCGTCGCAGGCAGCGCGATTGGCGGGCCTTTTGAACTGGTCTCCGAAACCGGTGAAACCGTCACCGACCGCGACGTGATCACCAAACCGACGCTTGTTTATTTCGGCTATACCTTCTGCCCCGATGTCTGCCCGCTTGACAGCGCGCGCAACGCACAGGCGGCCTATATGCTGGCAGATCAGGGAATTGATCTGGGTACGGTCTTTATTTCGGTTGATCCCGCGCGTGACACGGTCGAAGTCGTGCGCGATTTCACCGATAATTTCCACGAAGATATGATCGGCCTGACCGGCACCCCCGAACAGGTCAAGGCCGCGTCGCAAGCCTATAAAACCTATTACCGCGCCGACGACAGCGATCCCGAATATTACCTCGTGGACCATTCTACCCAGACCTATCTGATGTTTCCCGACACCGGTTTTGCCACGTTTTTCCGGCGCGACAGCACCGCCGAAGACATCGCCGCAGTGGCCGCCTGTTTTATCGCGCAGCAAAGCTGAATTTCTGCGCGCTATTTGATCTGGCGCAAGAAACCCTCTGCGACACTCTGCCAGACAGGGGGCATGGAACATATTGAACACCTCCGCCGTCTGGGGCTTTTCGACGCCCGCGTGCCCCGCTACACCAGCTATCCGCCTGCCACCGCGTTCACCCCGCAGACGGGTGCCGCGTTTCAGACGCAATGCCTGTCCGACCTCGACCCTGCAACGCCGGTCTCGGTCTATATCCACATCCCCTTTTGCGAACGCCTGTGCTGGTTCTGCGCCTGCCGCACCCAAGGCACCTCGACCCTGAAGCCGGTTGTGAATTACCTGCGCGTCCTCAAGCAGGAACTGGCGTTGCTGCGCGCGACCCTGCCCGCCGGTATCACGATGGGCCAGATGCATTGGGGTGGCGGCACGCCCACAATCCTGCCGCCCGAGATGATCCGCGAACTGGCCACAGCCGTGAAGGACGTGATCCCACCGGCCCCCGATTTCAGCTTTTCGGTCGAAATCGACCCCACCTTGGTCGATGACGCTAAAATCGACGCGCTGGCCCAGATGGGCATGACCCGCGCCAGCATCGGCATTCAGGACTTTGCCATCGACGTCCAAGAGGCGATCGGGCGCAAACAAAGCTTTGCCGACACCAAGGCCTGTGTCGACAGCCTGCGGCGGGCGGGCATCACATCGCTGAACGCCGATCTGGTTTATGGCCTGCCCTACCAGACGCCCGCCAAACTGGCCGACACGATTGCCAAAGTGCGCGTGCTGGACCCCGACCGCATCGCCCTTTTCGGCTATGCCCATGTGCCGACGTTCTCAAAACGTCAAAAGCTGATCCCCGACGCGGCACTGCCCGGTGAGGAAGACCGCTATCGCCTTGCCCGCCAAGCAGCACAAGCCTTCAAGGGCAGCGGCTATCAGGCGATCGGCATCGACCATTTCGGCAAACCCGACGACAGCCTGACCAAAGCGGCCAAGTCCGGCCACCTGCGGCGCAATTTCCAAGGCTACACGGATGATACCTGCCCGACCCTGATCGGGATCGGGGCGTCGTCCATTTCCCAGTTCGCGCAGGGCTATGTGCAGAACGCCTCTGCCACGGGTGCCTATATCGAACGGGTCGAGGCGGGTGCTCTGGCCGGTCATCGCGGCTATGAAATGACACAAGAGGACCGCTTGCGCGCCGCGGCGATCAATATGCTGATGTGCACCTTCGAAATTGATCTGGACGCACTTGCCACACACCCCGATGCAGCCATTTTGACCCCTGTACACGACAGTATCGTCACAGATTTTGCAGGCATGGTGGTTCGCAAGGACAACAAGATCACGATCAATCCGAAAGGACGCGCCCTGACACGGATCATTGCACAGCGCTATGACGGGTTCAGCGGGATCGCGGCACAGTATTCGCAAGCCTCTTGAAGCAGCCCGCGCGCGCGCCATGTTGTAGCGCCGTAACAAAAGGGTGCCTGACATGGATATCGTGAACATCATTTTCGCCGTTCTCAGCATCGGTCTGGGCTGTTTTGGCTGGTTGGCACCGCGCTACACCCTTGGCACGCTTGATCTGCAAATGGGCGAAACGACCATGGGCATGTCGGAAATCCGCGCCTCTGCCGG
>JBFEQR010000390.1:0-2933 GCA_041549425.1 Yoonia sp.
AAGCGCAGATAAGCCTTTAGCAACGCGGGCATTTGGCGCACCGCCGTCACACGGTCGATACGGTCTTTGTCCAGCAACTCCAGCGACTGCGCAGATGGTCCGCGCGCGGTAACGCGCACGCGCGAAGGTGCCAGATGGCGCTGGTGCAACAGCGACAAAGGTTGCGCCAGCGCTTGCGTATCTGTCCCGTGAAAGGACGCGACCCCGAACAAAGTGTCGACACGGTGCGCTGCCACATGTTCTGCCAGCGCGCCCCAGAGGTGCATCATCCCCGACCCGCCACGGTAATCAGGATGCAGGCAAGAGCGTCCAAGTTCCATCAACCGGCCGCCATTGTTCTGCAACAGCGTCAGATCATATTCGTCGGCGCAATAAAATCCACCGGCTGCCGCGGCTCTGTCCTGTGTCAGCACACGGTAAACGCCCACAACCCGATCCGACGCGGCACGCGCATGATCCAAGAGCAGAAAGTGCGCGGCATAGGCGTCAAAATGATCCCGCTCAAGTTGCATCGCGTGATCGACCAAAGGTCCGTCTCCGCCCAGTTCGTCCACGAAAACAGCATAGCGCAACCGCTGCGCCGCGCGCAGATCATCGTCGTTGGTCGCCAGCCTTGTTTCAAAGACGGGGTTCGGGCGGACGATATTTGTCGGTTTTTCGTTCATCGCAAAGCTACTCACGCCCTTCAGGTTGCGCGTTAACGATTTGGAAACTTATATTGCGGACATTTTGAAAATGAATTGACATGAAATCGCAATACTCTACTTTAGGTTGTATCTAATTATTGACGATTGTTAACGAGATTGCTTGACCATCAATGACGACCTTGCCTGCTTCACGAAAATTCACGGTAATCTTGCCACCGATATTCGACTGTACCTGTCCAGTGCCCCAATCGGGCTGGCCAGGGTGCCGGACAAGCATTCCCGGCTCGAGGATTGCATTGATATCTGACATTTCATCCCTTTCTGACCGGAGGTGCACATAATGCAACCTGATCTGGCGGCCCTTGTCGGCTCACGTATTTGCCACGACCTTATCAGCCCAATTGGCGCAATCGGCAATGGGGTTGAGCTTTTATCGCTCACCGATGGCGATACCGGTGCCGAGATGGCGTTGATTAATGAAAGCGTCCAGAACGCCAGTGCGCGCATACGGTACTTCCGCATCGCCTTTGGTGCCGCTTCAGAAATGCAGATGATCGGCCGTGCCGAGGTGCTGTCGATCCTGTCGGCCAATGCGCGCGGCGGGCGCTACAACTATATCTGGCAGATCGCGGGTGATCAGCCGCGGCGCATGGTGCGCTGCGCGCTTTTAATGTTGCAGGCCCTTGAATCAGCCATGCCCCTTGGGGGCGATATCCAGATCTACAAAGACGGTGACGACTGGGTGATGCGGGCCGAGGGTGCGCGCCTGACAGTCGACACTGAGCTGTGGGATAACCTGCGCGCGCCACGACCGTCGTTTGAATATACCGCTGCCCATGTGCAGTTCGCCCTGCTGCCCGGTGTTCTGGCAGAGGCGGGACGGCACCTGCAATTCGCAGCAGAGGCCGACTATCTGCTGGCGCGTTTCTAGGTACGCACAGTGCCTTTGCCGGTCACGAGATATTTGAAACTGGTCAGCTGAGCGGCACCCACAGGCCCGCGTGCGTGCAATTTGCCCGTCGCGATCCCGATTTCGGCACCCATGCCGAATTCGCCCCCGTCCGCAAACTGGGTCGAGGCATTGCGCATCAGAATCGCACTGTCGAGTTCCTTGAAGAAATGCGCGGCGGCCTGATCATCTTCGGTGACAATCGCGTCGGTGTGGTTTGACCCGTAAGTGCGGATATGGGCAATCGCGGGATCAACCCCGTCCACCAGCTTGGCCGCGCAGATCATATCAAGGAATTCCTTGCCGAAATCGTCCGGTTTGGCGGGCGTTGTGCCCGCGATCTTGGCCAGTTCACCGTCGGCGCGCACCTCGACCCCTGCTTTGAGCAACGCTTCAATCAGGATCGGCCCGTGTTCGGTGTAAAAGCGCCAGTCGATCAAAAGACACTCCATCGCGCCGCAAATCCCCGTGCGACGGGTCTTGGCGTTCAGCACGATCTCAAGCGCCATCGCCGGATCGGCGGTTGCCCCCACATAGATGTGACAAATCCCCTCAAGATGGGCAAAGACGGGCACGCGGGCCTCGCGCTGTACCAGCCCAACAAGGCCCTTGCCCCCGCGCGGCACGATCACATCAATATGGTCCGTCGCCGTCAGCATCGCCGAAACCGCAGCGCGGTCGCGGGTGGGCACAAGCTGGATCGCGGCCTGCGGCAAGCCCGCTTGCTTTAGCCCGATCTGAAGGCACTTGTGGATCACGGCGGAAGAATGAAAACTTTCCGAACCACCGCGCAAAATGACCGCATTGCCCGATTGCAGGCACAGCGCACCGGCATCCGCCGTAACATTGGGGCGGCTTTCGTAAATCACGCCGATCACGCCCAAAGGTGTGCGCACCCGCTGGATATGCAGGCCCGTTGGCATATCCCATTCGGTCATCACCTCGCCCACAGGGTCATGCTGGGCGGCCACATTGCGCAGGCCTTCAGCCATGGCGCGGATGCGCGGCTCATCCAGCATCAAGCGGTCCATCATGGCAGGGCTCAGGCCCTTTTCCTCGCCGTAGACCTGATCTTCGGCGTTGGCGTCCATGATCTCTTGGCGGTGTTCCCAGATCGCATCGGCGGCACCGATCAGCGCGGCATATTTGCGCTCGGAACCTGCTGTCGCCAAAACGGCCGCCGCAGCGCGGGCATCGGCCCCGATTTGCGCCATCATGTCTGAGATTGTATCGTGATCTTTCATCTTTTTACCCTTTTTACAGGACCATATCGTCGCGGTGCACCAAGGCAGCCCGACCTTCATATCCCAGAATTTCTGCAATGTCGCGTGAATGGC
>JBFEQR010000391.1:0-2918 GCA_041549425.1 Yoonia sp.
GCAAGGGTATTTCTGCCATGATCGTGCCGGCCAAAATGAAACGGCGCGGTGAAAACCTGCTCAAATGGGGCAAGCTGACTGCGACATGGGCTACCCCCCCCACTGCAGAAGAGGTCACCGCCAAGGATGAAGAACGCCTGCTGACCGATCCGGTCTGGTCCGAGGATTTCACCGAAGACGAACAGACATTCGCACAACGCCTGCTGGCCGAACACGCGCCCGAAAAAATCGCCGCCGCCTATCTGCGCCTATATGCGGGCAAACAATCGGCACCCGAATTCATTTCCGACTACAAAGACGGCCCCGCCGCCAAGGAACGCGCCCCGCGCGAGGCCAAATCCTTTGGCCCTTCCAAGTGGTTCAGCGTCGATATCGGCCGCGAAGGCAAGGCCGAAGCGCGCTGGCTTTTGCCGATGATCTGCAAGGCCGGTGACATCACCAAGAACGAAATCGGCGCGATCCGTATCCAGCCCAATGAAACCTTTATCGAAATCTCCGAACCCGCAGTCGCGGGCTTCCTGCGCTCGGTGGGCAGTGACATGAAGTTGGAGAATCAGGGCACCCTGCGTGCGCTTGACGCCCCCCCGCAACTGGGCGAGCGCGGCCCGCGCAAGACCAAACGCGACTATGACGACCGCCCCAAGAGGGACTATGGCGACAAGCCCAAGCGCGACTACAGCGACAAGCCCAAGCGCGATTACGATGACAAACCAAAGGCAAAACGGCACGCTCCGCGCGATCAGGCCCCGCCACCGCCTTCGCGGCAGGACAATGTGCCCGCGATCCAGCCCGTCCCCGGTGCTGCCGACGATTACAAAGACCGCAAGCCGCGCCACAAACCCGCCCGCCGCGACCACGGCGAGGCACTGACAGAAAAGCGCAGCAAGCCACCCTACAAGGGCAAATCCGACGGCAAAAAGCCGCCCTACAAAGGCAAATCCGGCGATCCAAGCGACCGCAAACCGCGCGCAGGGGCAGAAGGACGCCCCGCAGGCAAGCCCAAGGGCAACGCCAAGGATACGTCCAAACGCTTTGTCCCGCCGGGCGGAAAAGCCAAGCCGCGCAAGGGCTTAGGCAAAGGTGGCGGTGCGGCACCACGGCGTGGCAAATCCTAAAATACAACCCAAAGGTCACATTTTTGTCACGCCAGCGGCCCCTTGTGGTCGTTGCTCCCTCGTCAACTACAGGTCTCTTTCCCTAAGCTCGACACACGAGCATAGCTAAAGGACCAGCAACATGGCCACAGCGCAACCAACGACACCAAAGCCCACTGCGACGCCAAAACCGGCAACACCGGCACCCGTCGCACAGGGCAAAAAACCGACCCCTGTCTACACGGATTACGCAAGTATCTGACAGGGCCGCTGCCGCATATGGCCGGTGAGAGCCGGTGCAGGATCGTCTTCCCGATCGTTGCATTGCCTCACTGGCCTCTTTTTTGCAGCAGGGTTAAACTGCGGCCATGGCAGAGCTGCAATCCATCAGAAATATCGGTCCGGCCTTTGCGGCATCGCTGCAAGCCGCAGGCATCATGACGGCCGAAGACCTGCACGCGCTTGGGGCCGACGCGGCCTATACCCGCCTTTTGCAGAACGGCGCGCGTCCGCATTTCATCGGCTACTATGTCTTGCACATGGCGCTACAGGGCCGCCCGTGGAACGACTGCAAAGGTGAAGAGAAAAAGGCGCTGCGCCGCCGGTTCGACCGGATCAAGGCAGGCAGTTTCGACGAAGGCCGCTCGGAACTGGAACGCATTCTGAACCAGATTGGCGTTGTTGAGGTCACCAAAACATAAAACCGCCCGCACCTTTCATGGCACGGACGGTTTTAATTAGATGACAATATGCGGGGATCACCCCCGCACAGACGGTTTAGCCGACCAGTTCAAGACCAGAGAAGAAGAATGCGATTTCTTCTGCTGCTGTTTCTGGCGCGTCGGAGCCATGAACAGAGTTTTCACCGATGGACAGGGCGAATTCCTTACGGATTGTGCCTTCTGCGGCGTCGGCAGGGTTTGTTGCACCCATGACTTCGCGGTTTTTCGCAATCGCGTCTTCGCCTTCCAGAACCTGCACAACGATCGGCTCGGAGATCATGAATTCGCACAGTTCGTCAAAGAACGGACGCTCGGCGTGTACGCCATAGAACTGCTGGGCCTGTGCCAGTGTCAGCTGGATACGCTTGGAGGCGACGATGCGCAGACCGGCCTCTTCGAATTTGGCGGCAATCTTGCCGGTCAGGTTACGCTTTGTGGCGTCTGGTTTGATGATCGAGAATGTACGCTGGATAGCCATGTTATAAGCCTCTTGTTAAGCTGCGGGCCTCTGCCCGATGAATGATGGCTGCGCCCTACCATGCACCTTGCGCCATGAAAAGTGGTCATTTCGCAGGGACCGGTTTGCGGCTGCGCGCGGGCCAGACCTCGATCAATCCGGCGATCAGGACCAAGCCACCCCCCAGCAGTTCGATCCATGACAGGCTTTCGCCCGCGATCAGTGCCGCCGAGATGGCCGAGACAAACACCTCTGCCATCAGAAGGACACCCACGCGCGCCGGATCCAGCTTTGTCGCGGCCCACATGATCGCCACCATCGCAGCCGCCACGCCGAACAAACCGGCCACCATCACCCATCCCAAAATGGCCCAAGGGCGCGCCAGCATGGCGAACTGCGGCACGGGTTCCAACAGCGGGGCCACGATGATGGCGCCGATCCACGCGCCCAGCACCAGCACAAAGGCCGCTTCAAAAGGGCCGGTCGTGGCCTTGACCCGAATGCCAACAGTCGACAGCGCCCACAGGAAACCTGCCGGCAGCCCCAGCCAGTCCCCCAGATTGCGCGGCCAAGGAAAGCCCTCACCCAGGCCCAGCACCACCAGCAGCCCGGTGAAACCCAGGATCAGCGCCGCCAGGCGGAAGC
>JBFEQR010000392.1:0-2915 GCA_041549425.1 Yoonia sp.
AAGGACTGGTTCCGTACCGATGGCGACCCGCAGGTCGGGGAGTTTCTGGAGGCGTTGCTGACAGGCTTGATGCCTGATCTGGCTTATCGTGCGGTCACGACGGGCAGTTGCGCCACCTGTTTCACGCCACACGGCAATCCGCTGATCTATCATCAGACAGACCGCCTGATGGCGCTGACGGCGGGCAATGGTGCGGGCGCGAAATGTGCGGATGAACTGGGGCGGTTGGGGGCCTTGGTCGCGTCAGGCGGTACGATCCCGCGCGATGTCTATGACGGTGTGTTTGACGCTTAGGTCTTCGGGTTCATCTCGCTATATGTTGGCAGCAGGTCGTTTCTGGCCGGTGTCGCCGCATAGACGCCACGCGCAATCGCGCGGCTAAGGCAGACGGCGGCGGCCGCCGCGATTTCGCGGAATTGGGTTTGATCGACAGGGGTGTCAGTGCCGGTTGCCACCCCGAATACCAGATCGCCATCCAGCGGCGTGTGCGACGGCACAATCGCCCGCGCCATCCCGTCGTGTGCGGTCACGGCAAGCCGGTGGCATTGTGCCTTGGTCAGCGTCGCATCGGTGGCAACAATCGCGATGGTCGTGTTCGCGCCTGTGGTCGCTTGCAGCATCATCGCGCGTTCTTTCCGGCTGGGTTGCGGCTGAATATGTCCGCCGGTCGGGTCGGGACCGGCTGCGCCGAACTCTTCGCCCACCTCGAACGGGGCGGCCCAGAAATGCCGGTCGCCGGGGGTGGTTACGCTGCCCAGCGCGTTGACCACGACCAAAGCGCCGACCGCCGTGCCGTCCGGCAGCACCAAGGACGCAGACCCGAGCCCGCCTTTTTGCATTGCTGCCAGCGCGCCTGTGCCTGCCCCTGTGCTGCCGATTGCGAAATCCGGAGCGGCAGCCTCCAAAGCGTCGCGCCCCAAAGCGCGATAAGGGTTTTCATCCCAGCCCTTGTCGCCCCCGTTGATCAGATCGAACACGATCGCACCGGGAACAATGGGGATGTTCATGTCCCCCACGGCAAAGCCGCGCCCCATGGCGCGCAGCCCGTCCATGACGCCCGAACAGGCATCCAGCCCGAAAGCAGACCCGCCCGACAGGACCAGCGCATCAACCTGTTGCACTGTCTTATCGGGGGCCAGCAGATCGGTTTCCTTGGTCCCGGGCGCGCCGCCCATCACGTGCACGCTGGCCGTGAAAGGCGCGTCGCCGACCAGACCGGTGCTGCCGGTTTTTATATGGTCATCCTGCGCGTTGCCGACGCGCAGGCCCGCGACATCGGTGATCAGATTGCGCGGTCCGGTTTTAGATACAGCGTCCACCGTCCACCTCCATTGCGACACCGGTGATCATGCTGGCCTCGTCCGAGCAGAGGAAACAGGCGGCGTTGCCCATGTCCTCTGGCGTGGAAAACCGGCCCAGCGGGATGGTGGACAGGAATTTGGCGCGAATTTCCGGCGTGTCCTCGCCCATGAACGATTTCAAAAGGGGTGTGTCGCCCGCCACAGGGTTGATCGCGTTCACGCGGATGCCTTCGGGGGCCAGTTCGACGGCCATGGCCTTGGTCGCCGTGATCATCCAGCCCTTTGAGGCATTGTACCAGTTCAGCCGCGGACGGGGCGACACACCGGCGGTTGAGGCGACGTTCAGGATTGCGCCTGCCTTGCGTTCCTTGAAATGCGGTACAAAGGCCCGCGCCAACAGGTACACCGATTTCATGTTGACGCTATAGACACGGTCGAAATCATCCTCGCTCACGTCCTCCATTGCGCTGGGCAGATGGGTGACGCCTGCGTTGTTGACCAGAATATCAAGCGGGCCGCTGGCAAGAACGGTCTCTGCCAGATTGCCGACTGAGGCTGCATTGGACACATCGCAAGTGACCGCGGTACCGCCGACCTCGTTCGCGATGATTTGTGCCGCATCGCCGTTGACGTCCACCACAAAGACTTGAGCGCCCTCTGCCGCGAATTTCCGCGCGATACCCGCACCAAAGCCAGAGCCGCCGCCCGTTACAATCGCAGTTTTGCCAGCCAGTCGCATGGGGTTTCCATTTCGTTGTTAGACCGCGAGCGCGGGCAACTGTGGTGCCGCTGCGATCAGGGTTTGAGTATAGGGGTGTTGCGGGTCGCTGAAAACGGCCTCTGTCGTGCCTTGTTCGACAATGCGGCCTGCCTGCATGACCATGACGCGGTCGGTCACTGTGCGCACTACCGACAAGTCATGGCTGATGAACAGATAGGCCAGCGGTCGTTTGCGGCATAGATCCGCGATCAGATCCAGTACCTGCGCGCGGACCGAGACATCAAGTGCCGAAACGGCCTCGTCAAAGATGATCAGTTCGGGTGCGATGATCAGGGCGCGTGCGATGGCAATCCGCTGGCGCTGCCCGCCGGAAAATTCGTGGATGTATTTCGTCGCGTCATCCGGCGAAAGGCCCACATCGCGCAGGGCATTTGCGATGGCAGAATCGCGGGCGGTGCCACTGGGCGGGTCCTGCAACAGGTGAAAGGGTTCCGTAATCAGCCGGTCCACACGGTGGCGGGGGTTGAAGCTGCTGTAGGGGTCCTGAAACACGACCTGCATTTTGCGGCGCACGGCTAAATTGGGCTTTTTGCCTGTATATACCGGTGCCCCATCAAGGGTGATCGTACCGTTCTGCACGTCTTCTAACCCCAGAATAGCCCGTGTTAGTGTCGATTTTCCGCACCCGCTTTCACCGACAAGGCCAATCCTTTCGCCGTGGTTGATCCGGAATGTGATCCCTTCCAGCGCGCGGAATACGGGGCGCGGGCCTAGGATGGTTTTGCGCGCCATCGGATATTCGCGCGCCACATCAGTGACCTGCAACATCGGCGTGTCCACACTGGCCGCAGGCATCGTGACCGCATGGGCAGAGGCCGCGAAAAGGGCCGTGG
>JBFEQR010000393.1:0-2910 GCA_041549425.1 Yoonia sp.
ACAGGGCGTCCGGCACGTCGACCTCGGTCATTTCCTGCCGGTCGGCACCGGGGATGCGCACGCCCTCTTGCGCGGCAACAGCCTCTGCCACGCGGGCAAAGCGATCCGCGAACCCTCTGTGATAGGTACCTGGGTCCATCAGAATATAGAACTGGCCCAGATCATGCGGCTTGCCTTCCGCCACCTTCAGCCCCGCCACATCCAGCGAATTGACCGATCCTGTCATGCCTGCCGCCAGCAATTCGGCCATCAGGCCAAAGCCCCAGCCCTTGTAGCCGCCTGCACTGACCAAAGCGCCTTTCAGCGCAGCCTCCGGGTCGGTTGTCGGATCACCGTTTTCATCCACAGCCCAGCCCAGCGGGATCGCCTCGCCTGCGGCTTTGGCCATGGTGATCTTGCCCAGGGCCACGGCAGAGGTCGAAAAATCGAAATGCATGGCTGGCGCCCCGTCACCCGGCACTGTCATGGCAATGGGGTTGGTGCCAATCACCCGCTTGTTGCCACCGGGCGGCGCGACGACAGGTGACGCATTGGTAAAGCCGATCCCGATCAGGCCCGCAGCGGCAATCTGTTCGGTGAAATACCCCAAGGACGTACAGGTGTGCGCATGTGCCACCGCCAAGGTCGCCACCCCGTTTTCAAGCGCGGCTGTCACCGCCTCTGGCAGGGCTGCGGCAAAAGCCGGTTGCGCAAAGCCGAACTTTGCATCTGCCAGAACGGCACTTGGGCGGGGGCGTGTCACCTCTGGCGTGACGGTCCCGTTCACACGACCCGACGCCAGTTGCGTGCAATAGCTTTCCAGATAGTAAAGGCCGCAAATCACGTTGCCCAAAGCCTCGGCCCGCGCGACAGCCTTCGCCACTGCGGCGGCCTGTATCTCGCCCGCGCCATGGGCCAACAGGGCGCTGCGGCTTTGCGCCTCGATCTCGGTCGTGGAAATTTTCATAGTGCCTCCAATACACCCGCGTTCAGGCGGACCTGCCGGTCCATCCGTGCGGCCAATTCCAGATTATGCGTGGCAATGACCGCCGCCAGTCCTGTATCACGCACCAGCCCGATCAATGTGTCAAACACGCGGTCGGATGTTTCGGGATCAAGGTTGCCCGTCGGCTCATCCGCCAGCAACAGCGACGGTTCATTCGCCAAAGCACGGCAAAAGGCCACCCGCTGCTGTTCCCCCCCCGACAGGGCCGCAGGCCGGTGCGATGCACGTTCCGCAATCCCCACACGGTCCAAAAGCGTCATTGCGCGCGCCTGTGCCACCTTGTCAGGCACGCCATTTGCCAGTTGCGGCAAGACGATGTTTTCCAGCGCCGAAAATTCGGGCAGCAGGTGGTGAAACTGATAGATAAACCCGACCGTGGACCGGCGCACAGCGGTCCGTTTGCGATCGGACAAGCGCGTCATATCCGTCCCCTCGATCGTGACGGTGCCCGTGTCGGGGGTATCCAGCAGCCCCGCGATATGCAGCAGGGTCGATTTACCCGCGCCCGACGGCGCGACCAGTGCAACCACTTCACCGGGTCTGACGTCCAGCGACACGCCTTGCAGCACGCGCACTTCGTTGGGTTTGCCGGCGTTGTAGGTCTTGGTCAGATCGCTGACCTGCAGGGTCAGATCACTCATAACGCAACGCCTCCACCGGGTTCATGCGGGCGGCGCGGCGGGCAGGGAAGATCGTAATGATCCACGACAACCCCAGCGACAGCGACATCGCCTTAAGGACATCGGACAGATGCAGTTCGGCAGGCACATTATAGATACCGCGAATGGACGGGTCCCAGACCCCGCCACCGGAGACATAGTTCACAAGGCTGAAAATCTGGTCGATGTAGATGGCAAAAAGACAGCCGAAAATCACGCCAAAGGCCGTGCCGATGGTTCCGATCCCGGCCCCGCAAATGAAAAAGATACGCAAGATCGACCCTTCGGTCAGACCCATGGTGCGCAGGATACCTACGTCACGCCCCTTGTTTTTGACCAGCATGATCAACCCGCTGATAATGTTCATCGAGGCCACCAGCACAAGGATCGACAGGATGATGAACATCACGTTGTCCTCGATGGTTAGCGCGCGAAGGAAACGGCCCACGCGGTCCTGCCAGCTATAGGCCCACATGCCCGGACCGGCAGCATCGGCAATGATCTGCTTAAGCGCCTCTGACTGGTTAAGATCGTCCAGACGCACCTCCAGTTCATCCGCGACACCGTCACGGTTCAGGATCAACTGGGCCACGTCAAAGGGCAGATAGACGCGCACCTCGTCAATCTGGAAACGACCCGTGGAAAAGATATAGACGACCTCATAGGCGTTGCGCCGCGTCGACTGGCCCATGGGCGTGGCCGCCCCCGACCGCGTGGTCAGCTCGATCCGGTCGCCGATGCCAAGGCCCAGATTTGCCGCCAGCGCCGACCCGATGGCGATGCCATTGGGCAGATCGTCGATATTGCCCACCGTGCGTTCGCTCTGCACAATCGCGTCAGAAGCCTTGAGATCGGCCAGCCTGATCCCGTAGATATCCGCCAGCCCTAGCCGGCCCGATCCCGATGCCATCGCCTGCCCGCGGATCAAAGGCGCGACAGAGCGCACACCCTCCACCGCCCGCACGGTTTCCGCGACCTGTTCGAAATCCTCAATAACAGAGCGCGGCTGCACAACCGTCACATGCGCATTCGCCCCTGCGATGGTGTCGATAAACTCGGCCCGAAAGCCCGAGCGCACGGCCAATGTCGCAATCAGGGCAAAGACCGCCAAAGTGACGCCGATCAGGCTGATCCATGTCATGACGCTGACACCGCCTTCAGCGCGTTTGGCGCGGATATACCGCCACGCGATCATCCATTCGAATTTCGCAAAGGGCTTTGTGGTTTGCACCGATGCCATGGCTGCTCCTGCTTTCGTTGACGCGC
>JBFEQR010000394.1:0-2891 GCA_041549425.1 Yoonia sp.
ATCAGCCAGCTTGACCCCGAAGAGGCCGAGATGTTCCTTGCGGAAATGGGTCTGGAAGAGCCGGGGTTGGACCGGTTGATCCGTGCCGGTTATGAATTGCTGCACCTGCAGACCTACTTTACCGTCGGCCCGAAAGAGGCGCGCGCATGGACGATCAAGGAAGGCACTTCTGCGCCGCAGGCCGCTGGCGTGATCCATGGCGATTTCGAGCGTGGCTTTATCCGTGCTGAAACGATTGCCTACGACGACTTTGTGACGCTGGGCGGCGAACAGGCGGCCAAAGAGGCAGGCAAGATGCGCGCAGAGGGCAAGGGTTATATCGTCAAAGACGGCGATGTCATGCACTTTCTGTTCAACACATAAGCGTTTCTTCGCTCGCAGGTCGCGCGACTGGCTGCTTAAACGGTGCGGGATGATCGCCAAAGGCAGGCTGATCAGTCATGATCTGGCCCGCCGTTGCGCAGGCGTTTCTGGATCTTTGCCACGCGTTCGGGCGGCAGCGTCGGGGCGGCTTCATGCATCTTTTTCACTTTATCCTCTGCGCTTGCGATCAGGTCGGGGATGTGGCGCGCCTCTGGCAGGTTCTTCCAGTATTTCCTAGGCATTTCCGATGTCATGGCCTGCACCTTGAGGCGGGCGGGATTGAAAATGTTGCAGAAATAGGTGCCCCACAGGTCTTCTGTCGCGTCCTCCGGCAGGTCCGGTTTGGGTTGACCGGGGTGGAATGACAGGTTGCCGTCGACGAATTGCGCGGTCACGTCGGGTGTCGCGATCATCCAGTCCATGTCTGCAAAGCGGCGCGCAAAGAAAGGCGCGGTGGGCTCGACCGTGTGATGTGTCGGCTCGAACCATGCCGCAAAGCTGCGCCGTTCCCCGCCCTGACGCAGGTCGCGAAAACGCACAAAGGCTTTCATCTTGTGTTTGCAGCGATGTACAGCCTTTTCCATACGGAAAAGCTGGGCAATGTCGGGGTCCGCGCGGTCTTGCATCAACCCCTGCGCGTGGCGCAGCCGCCACAGCACCGCATAAAGCCGCGCGAACCGCTGCGGGTCTTTGTGCCAGACAACCGTATCGGCCAGCCTCACGAAGCTTTGCGGTGCCTTGATCCGCCGCGTCAAAGGGGGCAGCGGGGTCGGTGTGGCAAAGAGCGCGCCCATCTCGGCGTCGAAATCCCACAAGATGTCGTTGGGCGAAACGCCTGCGCCCACAAGGCGCTTGGCGGCATCACGCCACGCCAGATCGGTGCCGATACGGGGAAGGGTGACAGTGTACATCAAAACAGGCTCAGTTGTTCGGGTGGCGGGGTGAACTGTGCGCGCAAGTCGGCGGCATCAGTTAGCCCGCGTGGTGACCATCCTTGCGCGGTGATAAAGGCGCGCGCCTTTTTCAGCGATGCGCCAATGCGCATCAGGTCTTCATAGCGCAAGCGCCGGTAGCGGCGCGTGCTCAGGATGCGTCCCACGCTGCGTGTCCCGAAGCCGGGGACACGCAACAGCATTTCCTTGCTGGCATGGTTCACGTCCACAGGGAAAAGATGCCGGTTCTGCAAGGCCCACGCCAGTTTCGGGTCAACCTCCAGATCAAGGTTCCCGTCGGTGCGCGCTGCAGTGATTTCGCCCACGTCAAATCCGTAAAACCGCAGCAGCCAATCGGCCTGATAAAGCCTGTGTTCGCGGATCAAAGGCGGTTTGATCAGCGGCAGTTTGGCCGTGGCGTCAGGGATAGGGGAAAAGGCGGAATAATAGACCCGCTTGAGCTTGTAATCCCCATAAAGCTGCGTTGATTGCTTCAGGATCGTGGCGTCGGTGGACTGGTCCGCGCCCACGATCATCTGGGTGGACTGGCCTGCGGGAACGAAACGCTTGGGCCTTTTGCCGGTGTGGCTGCGTTCACTGGCGACATCCTTGCCGCGTTTGACATCGCCCATGGCCCTGCGGATGGTCGCAGGGTTCTTTTCGGGGGCATAGGCTTTGACACTGTTGTCGGTAGGCAGTTCGACATTGATGGACAGCCGATCCGCGAAAAGCCCCGCCTCTGCGATCAGTTCGGGGGCGGCGTCGGGGATTGTCTTGAGGTGGATATAGCCGCGAAAATTCTCGACCTCGCGCAGCCGTTTGGCGATGCGCAGCATGTCTTCCATTGTCTTGTCGGGCGAGCCGATGATGCCCGATGACAGAAACAGCCCTTCGATGTAGTTGCGGCGGTAGAATTCGATGGTCAGTTGCACGACCTCATCCACAGAAAACCGCGCGCGCTGTACATTCGACGACACGCGATTGATGCAATAGGCGCAATCAAAGATGCAGAAATTCGTCATCAGGATTTTCAGCAGACTGATACAACGCCCGTCCGGCGCATAAGCATGGCAGATGCCGGAACCCTCGGTTGAACCAAGGCCTTTGCCATCGCGGCTGTCCCGCCTGCTTGTCCCGCTGGAGGCGCAGGACGCATCATAGCGGGCCGCGTCACTGAGAATTGCGAGTTTCTGTGAAAGGTCGAGTCTTGCCATTTGTTCACTTTATGTTCTTATTCTTTCCGGCGCAATAGGGGCAAGCAGGGGGCAGAATGTCGCAAGGGTTCGGTGCCCGCGGCTTGTGCCCGTGAATGCGCCCGAGACTGTCGCACCCTACCTGATCGTTGCGCGCCAATTGCCTGTGAAAACAGACAATCCCATGCCGAGAAAGGGGGAAAAAATAAGGTGACAGCTTCACGCCCCGATGCGCCACGCCTGATTACTTGGTGCCTTGGCCATCTATTGGGGTAATTGGAGGCGAGTACCGGACACGACCTTGAGTCACCATATACCTATAACATATTGAAATAAAACCACGTTTCATGGTGCATTGGGTATAATATTGGGTATAAGCTTGGGTGTAATCCGTTCTAGGGAA
>JBFEQR010000395.1:0-2878 GCA_041549425.1 Yoonia sp.
AACGGTATCTTCAACAACATCAGCCAGCTTTGGAACCACAACCAGTTCTGGGAAATGATGGGCCCGAACGACAGCGCAATGCCGGGCGAGCTGGAAAAGGCTCTGGTTGAAAACTTTGGCTCTGTCGACGAATTCAAGTCGCAGTTCAGCGCGGCAGGTGCGGGTCAGTTCGGTTCCGGCTGGTGCTGGCTTGTCAAGAACGCCGATGGTTCTTTGGCTGTGACTAAGACAGAAAACGGCGTGAACCCGCTGTGCTTTGGCCAGACAGCCCTGCTGGGTTGCGACGTGTGGGAGCATTCCTACTACATCGACTACCGCAACAAGCGTCCGGTCTATCTGACCAACTTCCTTGATAATCTGGTGAACTGGGAAAACGTCGCAGGGCGTATGTAAATCCAAAGCGTCTGGACAATCACAAAGGCCCGTGGAAGACATTTCCACGGGCCTTTTTTCATTTATTTTTTGGGGGATGCGATGCGCGGACCTGCTTTGGATGCGATCATCGAGGCTTTGGCCGCTACACGGGCCTTGCTGATTGAAACGCCTCTTTTGCCGCTTACTGCGGCGCGTTGGGACGGTGTTTTGCCGGACTGCGCAAGTGTCACGGTCAAGCTGGAGTTGTTTCAGCAGGCGGGCTCTTTCAAGGCGCGCGGGGCGCTCCTTGGTATTCGCGGCCTGAGCGAGGCACAGCGCCTTGCAGGTGTTGTCGCGGCCAGCGGGGGTAATCACGCTTTGGCGGTGTCATGGGCGGCAAAGGCTGCGGGGGTCGATGCGTTGATCATGATGCCCAAAGCCACCGATCCGGCCCGCATTGCCGGCTGCGAGGCGCTGGGCGCTACGGTAAAACTGCACGATGATATGGCCGGTGCTTTTGCTGCGATGAATGCCGCTGCGGCGAACGGGCGCACGCTGATGCACCCTTTCGAGGCGGAACACATGATCCTTGGCGCGGCCTGTTGCGGGCTGGAATATGCGACCCAAGCGCCGAAAACAGACACATATGTGATCCCGATTGGCGGGGGCGGGATGATCAGCGGGATGGCTTGCGCCATCAAGCAGATGAACCCTGACGCGCAGGTGATCGGGGTGGAACCTTTTGGTGCCGACAGCATGAGCCAGAGCTTTGCAGCAGGCGTGCCGGTGCGCATCGACAAGGTCGCCACGATTGCCGACAGTCTGGGTGCGCCGCTGGCGATGCCGCTTAGTTTCGGGGTCGCGCAGGACTATGTGGACCGGATCGTGCGGATCGCGGACCACGACATGCTGGCCGCCATGGACCTTTACCAGCAAAACCTGCGTATCACCGCAGAGCCTGCTTGTGCGGCATCTCTTGCCGCGATCCTTGGCCCTTTGCGCGACGAACTTGCCGGACGGCGTGTCGGGATCATCGCCTGCGGCTCGAATATTTCGCTTGGCCGCTATGCAGAGCTGATGGCAGCGCTATAGGACGTCCTGCAACAGCGCCTCAAGTGTCGCCACGTCGTCCGCCATTTGCACAAAGCTCAGGATGTTGTCACCAGCAAAGCCCGCGTCTACGACGTGTTTCATCAAATCAAAAAGCGGGTTCCAGAAACCGTCAATATTCAGCAGGATCAGGGGCTTGGCGTGCAGTCCCAGCTGTCGCCATGTCAGGGCCTCGAAGAATTCGTCCAGCGAACCGGCCCCGCCGGGCAGCACAACGACCGCGTCGGCGTTCATGAACATGACCTTTTTACGCTCGTGCATGGTTTCGGTGACGACAAAGGTATCAAGGTCGCGCTTACCGACTTCCCAGTCCATCAGGTGGGTGGGAATCACGCCGAATGTCTTACCGCCTGCCTGTTGCACAGCGTTTGCCACCCGCCCCATCAGGCCGACATCGCCCGCACCATAGACCAGCCGCCAGCCGTTTTCGGCCAGCATGTGCCCCGTTGCGGTGGCCGCTTGTGCGAATGCGGGGTCTTTGCCATCGCGAGAGCCGCAATAAACACACACTGATTTGGGAAAAGTAGACATCGTGGGCCTTTCGTTGGGCTTGGCTTTGACCGCTCATAACCGCATTGCTAAGGTGCCTCAACCGCAAGCGGTGCGATTGCCGACCAGCGGCTTGGCCAAGGGACGAAAAGTGACAGAAAACGAAAATTCGGGCGCGCGCCCTCTTGTTTTGGGTGCGGTTGTTATTGTGATTTTGGCGGTGGGGGCCTTTGCCTTCCTATCGCGGCAAGATCCCGTGCCACAGGTGGTCGAAACGCCTCAGCCCGTAACAGAGGCGGCCACGGTCGCACCCCAAGATCCGGCCACGGCAGAGGCGACACCGCAGGCCGCCGAACCCGAGCCCGATCCCGTGCCAGAGGTTGTGGCGGAACCTGCGCCTGAACCCGCGCCGCAACCCCCCACTTTTGACACCTTCCGCGTCGATCCAAACGGCGCGATGGTGATCGCCGGTCGCGCCAAGCCGGGGCAGGTCGTCGCCATCATCCTTGCAGGAGAGCCGATTGAACGGGTCACCGCAGACGGCAGTGGCAGCTTTGTGGCCCTGCCGATGGCAGGCCCGTCCGACCAACCGCGGCGTCTGTCCCTGTTGGCTGATCCGGACGGGTTGGCCGTTGCATCCGAAACCACCTATATCGTGGCACCGATTGCGCCCCCCGTTATCGTGCCAGCCGTCCCAGAGGTGCAAGCGCCGCCCGTCGTCGCAGCAGAGCCACCCGAAGAAACACCGCAACCCGAAGTGGCCGAAAGCGCCCCGCAGGACGATCCCGTCACGCCGCCTGTGGCTGCGGCACCTGTTGTGCCCACGGTCTTGCAGGCGGACGCCAGTGGCGTGCGCGTGGTGCAGGATGCGGGCGAAGCTGAACAGAATGTCGCCCTTGATGCCATCACCTATGATCCCGCAGGC
>JBFEQR010000396.1:0-2873 GCA_041549425.1 Yoonia sp.
CACGCCCAAGGCGTAGTGGATGTCCATCACAACGACGACCACAACGATGGTGACGACAATGGCAACAACTTCCTTCTTTGCGGGCGCGCGCGCCGGTTGCTGCCAGGGGCCTTCCTGCGCGTTGATCAGCACGATCTCGACAATGGCCCATGCCAGCAGACCGCCGAACAGGACAAAGGATGCGGCATCACCATTCACCAGCAAATGCGCCACGGCCCAGATCGAAAAGCCGGTCAACTGCGGATGGCGCACCTTGGTGCCCAGCCAGATCTTGGCCCCTTTGGCGGCGCTGGCGGCGTAAAAGTAGAAGGCCACAACCATCAACAGGTTGTTGATGCCAACCCACATCGGGCTGCGCCCCCAATAGAATGTCGTGTCGGCGGCACGGTAGCCCACAACCATCAGCACGACACTGACGATGATCGCGACGGCCATCACCGGATATCCGATCCCGCCCAAGGACGCGCGCGGGCCCGGGGCCAGCCGTTTGAACAAATGTGCCGCCCACCAAAGGGCGACGCCTGCGATTAAGAATGTCATGATGTCTCCAGTGCGGCGATTGCGTCAGCTTTCGCCAAAGTCGCCCGCGCGGTGACAATATGCAAGTTCTCAACAATCCGGCCATCGACGACGGCAACGCCTTGCCCTTCGGCCTCTGCCGCCTCGAAGGCGGCAATCTGGCGGCGGGCCAGATCAATCTCGTCCTCGGTCGGGCCAAAGGCGGCGTTGGCAATCGCCACCTGCGCGGGATGGATCAGGGTTTTCCCGTCAAAGCCCATGTCACGCCCTTCGGCACATTCGGCGCGCAGACCGTCTTCGTCCTTGAAAGCATTATAGACCCCGTCCAGCGCCACAATCCCCGCCGCCTTGGCCGCCAACATACACATCTGCAAAGACATGCTCAGCGCGGCACGCGTGCGCGAATTCAGGTCCTTGGCCAGATCATTTGTGCCCAGCACAAACCCCGCAATCCGTGGATGTGCCGCAATCGCGGCGGCATTCAGAATACCCTGCGGGGTCTCCATCATGGCCCAGATCGGCAGATCGGGCACCAAAGCGGCCAGCGCATCCACATCGGCAGGTCCGTTCACCTTGGGCAGCAGGATCGCGTCGCAATCCATCGCCGCAACCGCCGCCGCATCTGCGGCACCCCATTCGGTATCAAGGCCGTTGATCCGCACGATTTTCAGACGCGGGCCATAGCCGCCCTCTGCCAGCGCCGCATAAAGCGTATCGCGCGCCGCGACCTTGGCATCCGGTGACACCGCGTCTTCAAGATCGAACAGGATCACGTCCACCGGCAGGCCACGCGCCTTGTCAAGCGCGCGATCTTTCGATCCCGGAATATACAGGGCGGATCGGTAGGGGCGGTCGTGCATCGAATCTTCCTCGCAATAATGTTGCGCGAATAACGCCAGAGTTTGACACATCATTCAAGGCCGAAATGCTGCATTGCAGCACCGCCCCATCGTTACGGTGTGTTAACCATTTCCGCGCAAGTTATCCGCACAATTTGATTCACTTTTTAAGGCGCGGCCATCGGGGTCGTGTCGTTACTTGTGAAAGGGGAACCAAATGCGACGCCAACTTTATCTTCTGTCTTTCGGCATTGGCGCGGCCTTGCTGGGCGCATATCCGGCACAGGCGCAAAACGTGACCTGCGCAGAACATGCGCAGGTCGTGGCACGGCTTGCCGACCATTATGGCGAAAGCCGCCAATCCATCGGTCTGGCCCGCAACAACACGCTGGTCGAGGTTTTTGCCTCACGCGTCACCGGATCATGGACCATCACGGTCACACAACCGGGCGGGCTGACCTGTCTGGTGGCAGCCGGTCAGGCCTATCAATATTTGAACGACCCGTTGGTGCAGGGCGAACAAGGCGCATAAGGCGTCACAGCGCGACCCAGATCAGCCGGATGCCCGTCAGGACCAAAAGCACATAGGTCAACGCAAAGAACAATCGTTCCGGCACCAGATGATGGGCGCGCACCCCGATCCATGCCCCCACAAGGGCGAAAGGGGCCAGCAGCAGACTGCCCGTGAACGTGTCCCAACTAAAAATCCCCAGAAAGGCGTAGGGGACAATTTTCATCCAGTTTACCGCCCAGAACACCAGCACCGTGGTGGCCTGAAACGCGGTTTTGCTCAGACCTTGGGACAACAGGAAAACAGCCGATGCCGGTCCGCCGGCATGGCTGACAAAACTGGTAAACCCGCTGACAACACCGGCAAACCACGCCCAAGGCGCTGAAAACGGCATCTCGCGGACCTGCAACAGTCCCAGACTGCGCGACAACTGAAAGGCCACGAAGGCCAGACAGATCACCCCGATCAGCAGACGGAAAACATCCGCATCAACCACCGAATAAAGCAGCGCGGCCAGCACACAGCCCGGCACCGCGCCAATCATCAAGCCTTTGGCGGACGGCCAGTGCCACCGCCCCCAATAGGGTTTCAGGGCGGCCGCATCGACCAGCATGAAAAGCGGCAGAACAATCCCCAAAGCCATGCCCGGCGGCACCACAAGCGCCAGAATCGCCCCCGCCACAAAGGCGGCACCGGATCCGAATCCGCCCTTTGATATCCCGCCAAAGATGATGGCGGGGATGCCCAGTGCAAAAAATTCCCAGCCAAATGTCATCAGCGCAGAGGTCCTGAATTCTTCTGTATTCACCTTTCGTTAGCGGGTTCATTTGAAATTGACCATATCCCGGCAACGGATGCCGCGGCGCAGCACACTTGCGCAAAGCCGATCAAAGCCTTACCCAAGCGCCGAAACCAAACCACCAAAGGACCTGTTTCATGGCCAGACCCAAGATTGCCCTTATCGGCGCCGGACAAATTGGCGGTACGCTTGCACATATCGCGGC
>JBFEQR010000397.1:0-2840 GCA_041549425.1 Yoonia sp.
ATGAGGCCGATTGCCGCCAAGGCTCGCTCTGGCGCAAGGCGCGCGAGGCTGTGTTCTCGGTCGGGTTGGAACTGGCCTATACCAAGGAAGAAATCCTGACGATCTATCTCAACCGTGCCTATCTCGGCGCGGGCAGTCGCGGGTTCGAGGCGGCAGCGCAACGCTATTTCGGGATTTCCGCAGCGGAGGTGAACCCCGCACAGGCGGCAATGCTGGCAGGGCTTCTGACTGCCCCTTCGGCCAACGCCCCGACACGTAACTTGCAGCGCGCACAGAACCGCGCCGGTGTGGTGATCGGCTTGATGAAGGACCAGGGCTATCTTACTGCTGCAGAGGCGAAAGACGCACTCGCCAATCCCGCAACCCTGTCAGAGGCCGCCCGCGCCAACTCTGGCGGGTTCTTTGCAGACTGGGTGATGAACAGCGGACCCGAGTTCTTTACCCGCAACACAACCGAAGACGTGATTATCCGCACCACCCTCGACCAGCGCATCCAGACAGCGGCAGAAGAGGCGCTGCTGACCGTATTTGACCGCGACGTGCGCGAAGGATCAGAGGCACAGGCGGCCATCGTGGTGATGTCTGCCGACGGCGCGGTGCGCGCCATGGTCGGCGGGCGTAATATCAGCGCCACGGGCGCCTTTAACCGCGCCACCCAGGCCCTGCGGCAAACCGGATCGGCCTTCAAGCCGTTCATCTATGCTGCTGCACTTGATCTGGGGTGGTCACCCTACGACATGATCGACGATGCGCCCACCTGCTGGACACGACGCGGGTCGCCCCAATGGTGCCCCGAAAACTATGACCGCGCATTCAAAGGGCCCGTCACCATGGTCGAGGCCCTTGCCGAAAGCCGCAACATCCCCGCGATTCTGGTTTCCGAGGAAGTCGGACGCGAACTGGTGCGCGATGTCGCCGCAGGGTTTGGTATCGAAGGCGATCTTGCCGCCGGTCCGGCCCTTGCGCTGGGTGTGTCTGAAAGCACGCTACTGGATATGACGGGCGCATTCGCAGGCATCCTCAACGGCGGTTCGGAAGTGACGCCCTACGGGCTGACCGATCTGCGCTTTCTGGGCGACGACACATCGCTGATGAACGCCCAAGGCGTGGGCATCGGGGAACGGATCATCCGGCAGGAGGCCGCGCAGCAACTGACGTGGATGATGACGAAGGTTGTGGAAGAAGGCACAGGGCGGCGCGCCCGCATCGAGGGCTGGGACATTGCTGGCAAATCGGGCACGACCCAAGGATCACGCGACGCGTGGTTTATCGGCTTTACAGGTGATTACGTCACCGGCGTCTGGATGGGATATGATGACAACAGTCGTCTGACAGGGGTCACGGGCGGCGGTCTGCCCGCCACGATCTGGCGCGAAACCATGTTGCGCGTGCTGGACGGCATGCAGTCGACGCCCCTGCCCATGATCGTCCCGCAACGACCTGCCAGAGCCAGCATACTGGAAAGTCAGGGCGGAGAGGTTCTAGACAACGCGATCCTCAACCTACTGGACAATATCCTGTCAGGCGCCGGCAACTAGCCAGAGACCCGTCGCACAACTGCGAAATGTTGCGGATGGAGTTTTTGTTCACACTGTTCTGTTATTGTATAAGGTGGCGTTGCGCACGCATCGCTTACGATAGGGAAATACAACAGGCATGTCTGACGAACTGATCGCCAAGGGTCGCGCAGAACTAGTCGCAAATCGCCGCAAAAGCCGCCGTCTTTACTGGATCGTGGGGATCTTCAGCTTTTTCGTGAATCTGCTGATGCTGACAGGCCCGCTCTACATGCTCAACATCTATGACCGCGTGCTTAGCTCGCGCTCGTTCGAGACTTTGTTGGCCCTGTCGGTGCTGGTGGCGTTTCTTTACGCGATGATGGGGATTCTGGATTTTGTGCGCGGACGGATCATGGGCCGTGTCGGCGCACGGTTTCAGGCTGGTCTGGACCGGCGGGTCTTTGCGGCCGTCCTAAAGGCGACCACTCTGAACCGCGCCCCGCGCGAAGCCGCCACAGGGTTGCGCGATCTTGAGGCGGTGCAACGCCTGATCACATCACCCGCGCTGATGGCTTTGTTCGATCTGCCGTGGGTGCCGCTGTTTTTTCTGGGTATCTTTATCTTCCACCCGATGATGGGCATTCTGGCGGTTGGCGGTGCCGTTGTCCTTTTGATTGTTGCCTTGCTGAACCAGATGACATCGCGCAAGCCGCTTGAGGCGGCGAATGCGGCCAGCTTTGCCTCCGAACAACTGGGCGCGCATATCCGCAACGAAAGCGAAATGGTGCATTCCTTGGGCATGCGTCAGGCGGCCTTTGACCGCTGGCAAGTGGCGCGCGGGCGCTCGCTTGATACATCGATCGAGGCCGCCGACACCGCAGGGACCTTTACCGCCATGACACGGGCGTTCCGGCTGTTTCTGCAATCGGCTATGCTGGGTATCGGGGCCTATCTTGTGCTGCAGAATGAATTGACCGCTGGCGCGATGATCGCAGCGTCGATCCTGCTGGGGCGTGCGCTGGCACCGATCGAACTGCTTGTCGGTCAATGGGCCCTGTTCCAGCGCGGACGCGAAGGCTGGCGCAATCTTTCGGTGCTGTTGGGCCACATCCCCGCAGATGAAAAGCGCACGACCCTACCACAGCCCGCGGCGCGGTTGCGGGCCGAACAGATCACTGTCGTCCCCCCCGGCGAGGCACAGGCGGCCTTGCGGATGATCAGCTTTGAGGTCCAGCCCGGTCAGGCGGTGGGCGTGATCGGAACATCGGGTGCAGGCAAATCCACGCTGGCGCGGGTGATCACGGGGGTCTGGCAACCCGCAGGCGGCAAGATCAGGCTCGA
>JBFEQR010000398.1:0-2838 GCA_041549425.1 Yoonia sp.
CGGCGCTGGCTGTCGGGCCATAGGCTGTGCGGGTGCGTCAAGGTCTTCAAAAAGTGTCCGCTCTGCTGGTGCAGGTACAGGCGTTTCAGCCACAACCGGCACTTCTTCCACGGGTACTGCCGGAGTAGGAGCGACCTCTGCTGCGGGCGCAAGTGGTGCAGCCATAGACCGGCGCGGCGCTGGCGCCTCCATGTGGCTTGCAATCGCGTCAATCCCTGTTGCGACGACAGAAACACGCATCTTGCCTTCCATGCTTGGATCAAGCGTCGAGCCAACGATAATATTCGCGTCGCCATCGACCTTTTCACGAATTTTGTTGGCCGCTTCATCAAGTTCGAACAATGTCAGGTCATACCCACCGGTGATGTTGATCAACACACCCTTGGCACCTTCCAGAGAAATCTCGTCCAGCAGCGGGTTGGCGATGGCTTTTTCGGCGGCTTGAATGGCGCGGTTTTCGCCCTCGGCTTCGCCTGTGCCCATCATCGCCTTGCCCATCTCGTCCATCACAGCGCGTACATCCGCAAAGTCGAGGTTGATCAGGCCCGGACGGACCATCAGATCGGTCACGCCTTTGACGCCTTGGTAAAGCACGTCATCGGCAAGCGCGAAGGCTTCGGTGAATGTCGTGTTTTCATTGGCCAGACGGAAAAGGTTCTGGTTTGGAATGATGATCAGCGTATCCACGACCTTTTGCAGCGCTTCGACGCCTGCTTCGGCCTGCTTCATGCGCTTGGCACCTTCAAACTGGAACGGCTTGGTCACAACACCAACGGTCAGAACGCCCAGTTCGCGGGCTGCCTGTGCGATGATCGGTGCGGCACCTGTGCCTGTTCCACCGCCCATACCGGCGGTGATGAAACACATATGTGCGCCAGCCAGATGATCGACGATTTGTTCAATGCTTTCTTCGGCAGCAGCGGCACCGACTGTTGCCCGCGCGCCTGCACCCAGACCTTCGGTCACTTTCAGACCCATCTGGATTTTTGACGCCGCGCGCGATTGCTGCAGCGCCTGTGCATCCGTGTTTGCCACGACGAATTCTGTGCCATCAAGCTCTTGCTCGATCATGTTGTTGACAGCGTTACCGCCCGCCCCGCCAACACCAAACACAGTAATACGTGGTTTCAGTTCTTCATGTCCCGGAAGGGAGAGATTCAAAGCCATAACGCGATCCGCCTGTTTTTTAACGTTTTGCCCGTGCCCCCGGGCTTTCACTGCTTATTAAGACTCACATTAGCAAAGTGATGCCGAAAGGTCACGACAAAAACACAAAATCGCCACTAAATCTGGACAAGCCTTTGCGCCAACTGCCGTGATCTCGGCCAAGTGGCAAGATGTTGCGCATTACCAGTTGTCTTTAAACCATTTTACGGCCCGTTTCAGCGATCTTGCCGGATACCGGTCGGCAGGAATTTCAAAGTCCCACCATTCATCTTGCGGATTTGCGGCAAATAAGGTCAGCCCAACAGCGCTTGAAAACGCCGGTCCGATCGCGGCCTGCGGCAGGCCTTGGACGCGCAAAGGCCGCCCCAGTCGGACCTGCTGACCCAGAATTTTGCTGGCCAATCCATCAAGTCCGGGGATCTGGCTGCCACCGCCTGTCAGCACAATCTGCTGGCCCGGCAAATGTTCAAACCCCGCAGCATCCAGACGGGCGCGGACCTCTTCCAGAATCTCTTCGACTCGCGGACGCATGATGCCGATCAGCTCAGCGCGGCTCACGGTGCGGCGGTCGTGTTCCCAGTCACCGGTATCGCCCCCGATTTCGATCATTTCGCGGTCGTCCATGCCGGTGGCGACAACACCGCCATAGAATGTCTTGATGCGTTCGGCTGTCGCCATGGGGATCTGCAGTCCCATCGAGATATCCGAGGTCACATGTTCACCACCCATGCGCACGCTGTCAGCATAGATCATGTGTTTTTTCATAAAGACCGAAAGGCCGGTGGACCCGCCGCCCAGATCGATACAGGCCGCCCCCAGTTCCTGTTCGTCCTCAACCAGTGACGACATCCCCGAAACATAGGCCGAAGACGCAAGCCCCGCCAATTCCAGATCGCAGCGCTTGATGCAGTAAAACAGGTTCTGGATGGCCGTGGCATCGACTGTCAGCATATGCATGTCGGTGGTCAGCGTATTGCCGATCTGTCCGCGCGGATCGCCCAGACCGGAACGGTGATCGAGGGCGAAATTCACCGGCTGCGCGTGCAGCACTTCGCGGTCGGCACCATAATCGGGCACATCACAGGACGCCATGACCTGACTGATATCCTGTTCGGTGACCACACCACCTGCAACATTCAAAGACCCGTCCAACCCGTATGAGCGCGGGCGCGCACCGGACAGACAGGCAATGACGTGATCCACCCGCACATTCGCCATCTTCTGCGCTGCCTGCACAGCGGTCCGGATAGCACGTTCGGTTTCCTGCATCGCGTCAATCTCGCCAAAACGGACGCCCCGCGACCGCGTGGTCGCAGCACCGATGACGCGAAACTGTGATTGGCCGGCCAGCGATCCGACGCCGTCCACGTTGCGGAACTGTTCGGGGCCGTCGAAACGCAACACCAGACAGGCAATCTTGGACGTTCCCACATCAAGGATCGCGACCACGCCCCGTTGCATCGCTGCTTTTCGCATTTGCCGCATCGCGCGCTGGCTGTCGTAAAGATCGCCCATCAGTTGCCCACCCCGTTTGTCTCGATTGCTGTTTCACCTCGACGCAGCGCAGTCGCGGCCTCTTCATTCATCCGTAGCGTTGGCCGGTCGGCATTGCGCATATCGACAACACTGACGTCACGGCTCAGCATGTCCTGCGCGGCATCAAGCGCAATC
>JBFEQR010000399.1:0-2829 GCA_041549425.1 Yoonia sp.
GATCGAACGCACCCTGAAAGGCGAAGTTCTGGCGCGCGAGGCGCTCAAGGACAAAGACAAGATCAAGAAACGCGAACGCGCCTTCCGCGTCCCCACGAACATCAGCTTCGACAATGACGGGTCGGAAATCTACACCATCATTGAGGTAGATACCCGCGACCGCCCCGGTCTGCTGTATGATCTGACGCGCGCATTGGCCGAAGCGCATGTCTATATCGCCTCTGCCGTGATCGCGACCTACGGCGAGCAGGTGGTCGATACGTTCTACGTCAAGGACATGGTGGGCCTCAAATACCACTCGGAGGCCAAACGCGCCGCGCTCGAGCGCAAACTACGCGAAGCGATCGCGCAGGGCGCCAAACGCGCAGGCACAAGCTGAATGAAACCGATCCGCCTCATGGCCGGTTTCTTTACCGTTGGCATCTGGACGCTGCTCAGCAGGGTGATGGGGTTTGTGCGCGACATCATGATGGCGGCCTATCTGGGCACCGGCCCCGTGGCCGAGGCGTTCCTGATCGCCTTTTCCCTGCCCAATCTTTTCCGCCGCTTTTTCGCCGAAGGTGCCTTTAACATGGCTTTTGTGCCGATGTTTTCCAAAAAGCTGGAAGGCGACGAGGACGCACAGCGCTTTGCGCAGGATGCCTTTGTCGGGCTGGCGGGGGTTCTGACGGTGTTCACGGTGGTTGGCGTGATCTTCATGCCCGCACTTGTCACCATGATGGCCAGCGGTTTTCTGGGGACCGAACGGTTTGATCTGGCCGTCTATTACGGGCGGATTGCCTTTCCCTATATCCTGTTCATTTCGCTTTCCGCGCTGTTGTCGGGGGTTTTGAACGCCACCGGACGGTTCACTGCGGCTGCGGCTGCGCCTGTTTTGCTGAACCTGATCTTTGTGGCGGCACTGCTGATTGCGGGGACGACTTGCGCGTGCGACGGTCAGGCGGGGCAAACCTATCTGGGGCAGGTCCTTGCCTATGCCGTGCCTGTTGCGGGTGTCGCCCAACTGAGCGTGGTCTGGATCGCGGCCAAGCGCGCAGGCTACACCCTGCGCCTCGGGATGCCGAAAATGACACCCGAACTCAAACGGCTTGCCGTGATTGCGGCACCTGCCGCCCTTGCGGGCGGTGTTGTGCAAATCAACCTGCTGGTGGGCCGGCAGGTGGCAAGTTTCTTTGACGGGGCTGTTGCGTGGCTGAGCTATGCCGACCGGCTTTATCAACTGCCCTTGGGCGTTGTGGGCATTGCCATCGGCGTTGTGCTGTTGCCGGACCTGTCGCGCCGCCTGCGGGCGGGTGACGGGGCGGGCGGGCGCGATGCCTTCAACCGTGCCAGCGAAATCAGCCTTGCCCTGACCATTCCGGCCGCCGTGGCCCTGATGGTGATCCCACTGCCCTTGGTCAGTGTCCTGTTCGAACGCGGAGCCTTTAGCAATGAAGACAGCGTGAAAACCGCACTGGCGGTCGCGATATATGGTCTGGGCCTGCCTGCCTTTGTTCTGCAAAAGACATTGCAGCCGCTGTTTTTCGCCCGCGAAGACACCAAACGGCCGTTCTATTATGCCGTGATCGCGATGCTGCTGAACGCAGCTTTGGCAATCGGGCTGTCGCCCGTAATCGGCTTTAGCGCTGCGGCGATCGGGACATCCCTGACTGGCTGGGCGATGGTGATCTTGCTGGCACGCGGCGCGGGCACGATGGGGGACGCGGCCAAATTCGATGCGCGGTTCAAGAAGCGGCTGGTGCGTATGATCGCGTCAGCGGCAGGGATGGGGGTGATCCTGCTGGTCACGTCCGCCACACTGACCCCGTTCTTTGCTATGGCAACCGTCCGCTATCTGGCGCTGCTGGCATTGGTGCTGATCGGGATCGTCAGCTACTTTGGCCTTGGGCATCTGTCGGGCGCATTCCGCCTGTCGGATTTCAAGCGCAGTCTGAAGCGCTAGGACCGGTCGCGCAGGCGCGTCAAAAGCGTGGCCCAGCCTCCGGGGGCCAGCACAACCGACAAGGCAAAACCTGCAGCAAAGCCCGACAGTTCTGCGATCCACTGGTTGCCGGTGCCGAAGATCAGCCCGAAAAGCAGTTGCAGGGCCAACAGAAACCCGATCAGGCGGAACGCCTTGATCTGGTTGTCGCCCGCCTGCCCCAGCCGCAGCCACAGCGCATAGGTATAGGCCCCGATCAAACCGTAAACCGGCGTAAACCCACCCAACAACGGATAGCGCCCTTCGACCATGAAGCCGAAAACCACGGCACCGATAATCGCCGTCACTAAATAGATCACCACGATTTGCAGACCGCCGTAAAATTCGCCCACAAACTTGCCAAGCGCCAGTGTCAGCCCCGCACAAAAGGCCACTTGCGTCAGTTGCACGTTGATAAACGGATAGGTGACAAACCGTTTGAGCATGTCAAAGGAATAGTCCCCCGTCACCAGAACACGGTCCAGAACAACGGACGAGAACCCGAACTCCTCGATCGCGGCGATGCGCCAGCCCACGCCGCGCGGCCCGCCGATGATACCGGCATTAGCCAACTGCAAGACACCTTCGATACCAAGGATCAGCGCCGTCAGGGCAATCACCGCAGGTGGCAGCGCGTTGAACGGGCTTTCGGCTTTCGGTTGGTTTTCAGGGTCCATTGCACATCCGCTGAGACTGTTGAAGTTGACGGGTCCGTCTGGCATGGGTATGCGACCCCTGCCCTGAAATCCAGACCGGACTTTTGCACCATGACAGACAAGACATTCACCCCGCGCGTTTTCTCTGGGATCAAACCGTCCGGCGGTCTGACACTGGGCAACTATCTTGGGGCCATCAAACGCTTTGTCGGC
>JBFEQR010000400.1:0-2826 GCA_041549425.1 Yoonia sp.
ACGGCGACAATCTCGATCGGGCGACCGGCGCGTTGTTCCAGCAATGCGCCGTGTTTGCGCACGATGCGCAGAATGCCGACACCAACGGTCCCAAGGCCCGCAATTCCAAGGCGAAGTGGTGTGGTCATCAGGCAAGTCCCATTGTTGATTTTTTCGTCCCGCAAGCTCTAGCGAATGCGCGGCCCTACTGCAATGCAGCGAGATCAATCTGTCTGATCTCTGCGGCCTTCGCTTGCAGGGCGGCAATCCGCGCCTGCAAATCAGCGGCCTCTGCGCCGCGCGCTTCTGGCGCGATTGGGATAGGGGTCAATGGCGGAAAAGGGGCATCGCGCGCGGTATCGCTGATCGTGCCTTCAAGCTGCGGAAAGCTGGCACAGGCAGAAAGCAACACAATCAGGATCGGGGCGATACGCATGGCCGGACAATAGCCCCGTCACTTGGCAAGGGAAACCGCCGATCGGGGCTTTCCAAATGAACGGGCGTTCAGTTAAATGCGTAGATGGCACGCAAACAAGGTTCACACTCCGGCATTACCGGTCCCAAGGTGCAGGATGCCGCATTGCGCCTGATTGCGCGGCACGGCTATGCGGCTGTGTCGATGCGCCAGATTGCGGCGGCGGTGGGGGTGCAGGCGGGCGCGCTTTATAACTACACCGAAGACAAGCAAAGCCTTCTGTTTGACCTGATGCAAAGCCATATGGTTGCACTGCTAGAGGCATTGGCCGCCCAAGACCTGCACGGTGACCCGATGCAGCAGCTTGAGCAATTCACGCGCTTTCACATCCGCTTTCACCTGCCGCGCGCGGACCATGTTTTTGTGTCCTATATGGAATTGCGCAACCTGTCGCCGGACAACTTTGGCCGGATCGAGGCGCTGCGCCGGCAGTATGAAAACGCGCTTGAGGCGATTTTGCGCGACGGGCAGACCTCTGGCGTTTTTGCGGTGCCCGATACGCGTGTCACCACAATGGCGCTGATCGCGATGCTGACAGGGCTCAGCAATTGGTACCGCACTGACGGGCGCCTTGCGATGGATGCAATCGAAGCCATGTATTGGGATCTGGTGCGCAAGGCGGTTGCGGCCTAGGCAGCAGGGGCAAGCTGCGCTAAGCCTTGCGCAAAGAAGGAACAAGAAAAGCTATGTTTGAGCCGGACAAAGACGGGATTTATGCAACTGTGCAAGCTTCGCAGGGGCGGCGGATGTTTGGCTATGCCGTGCTGTTTTTACTGGGTGCTTTGGTGATTTACACGACCCTGTCGCATCCGCCGGCGCTGCATTGGATGATCTTCATGCTGGTTTTCGGGGTGGCCATGCTTTGGCTGGCGGAACGTCTGCGCAGGGCCACAACGCTGATGGTCACCCTCACAGCGGACGAACTGCGCGACAGTTCCGGCACGGTGTTGGCGCGGCTTGATGATGTGGACAGCGTGTCGCGCGGGGCGTTCGCGTTGAAGCCATCGAACGGGTTCACGCTGGTGATGAAACACAGACAGGCCAACGCATGGGCACCCGGTATCTGGTGGCGCATCGGGCGGCGTGTCGGGGTCGGGGGTGCTACGGCTGCGGGGCAATCACGCTTTATGGCCGAACAGATTGCGCTGCGTCTGGCAGCGCGTAAGTCCTAGCAGACAATGGGGCTCAAAGGGCAGTAGCTCAGCCCCATATCCGCGACCAAACACCGATTTACAGACCGCCAGCAGCGTCACCTTTGCCGATGGTGCAGACCGTGATGCGGAAATCGGGCTTTAGCGATTCGCACAGTGAGTTGTTTCACGAATAGTTGCGCGACAGGATTATGCTGGAAATGTATCAGTATCTTGTGTCATGTTTACATCGTGATGTGCATGTTTCCATGCTGCAGGCGAGTGACACGGCGCCGATTCAGCGTGTACGACTGCGATGGAAGCGGACGAATCACAAGTTGAGTAATTAATTATAGGTTTCAATTGCTTTTGAGGCCAAAAAGTCGCAACTTCCATGCGTATCGCATGTTTGTGATGGCCCGACAGGTTCTTTCGGCGTGATGTCGTCGGCTTTTATTTATATTAGGTTGTCGAATAATGAACTATCGGGCGGATTGACCGATGGACGTCCGGCGGGAATGATCGCCTTTATTTAGACAAAAACTTTTAATAAAACAGGGTTTTATTGGGATGTCGGAGAAGAGTAGCATGTGCGTTCATTTCTTCAAACGGTTTAAGAACGATGAGCGGGGGACAGCAACGATTGAATCCTTGCTGTGGTTCCCGTTGTTTTTCTTCCTCTTTATTTTGATCATTGACGCCTCGTTCCTTTTCTATGGGAAGGCGCAAGTGCTTAGGTTTGTGCAGGACGAAAATCGTGCGCTGGCAGTGTGGGTCGGGAAAGAAGCCGATTGGACGGCGAAAGAATTAGCCGCCGAGGCCCGTTTGAAGAGCAGGATCGAGGATCTTATGTTGAATCCCAACGCAAGTGAGTTGGCAGCAATTACTGTTTCTATTGAAAAAGTTCCTAATGTAGACGAATCTGGCCAAATTGATGGGGAAATTATTCAGACAAAAGTGTCCTTGCCCGGGCAGCCGTTGATGGCGGTCGGTAGCTTGCCGGAATTCTCCAGCACGAGGATTTCGGTAAGGGCCCAGCATTACAGGGAGAAATGATATGTTGAAAATGCATTTGCAATCTCTTGACCGTCTTCTCGCCGGGTTTCGGAAAGATGAACGGGGAAGTATGACGGTTTTCGGACTGCTTTTTTTCATCACATCCTGTATCGCTGGCGCAATCGCGGTGGACATATCAAACGTCTATACCCAGCGTACGCATTTGCAGACTGCGGCGGATCAGGC
>JBFEQR010000401.1:0-2820 GCA_041549425.1 Yoonia sp.
GAAAGCGGGCAGGGTGGTGGTCTGGCGCTGGGTGCGGCGGCCCTGATCGCGCTGGCTGCCATTTTGAAATCGGCCCAATTCCCCCTGCATGGCTGGCTGACCGAGGTGATGGAGGCCCCAACGCCCGTTTCGGCCCTGCTGCACGCGGGTGTTGTCAACGCAGGCGGTTTTGCCCTGATCCGATTTGCCGATGTGATGTTGCTGTCGCCCTTGGTGCTGGCGATCCTTGTGATGATCGGCGGTTTCACGGCCCTATTTGCAGGGCTTGTCATGCTGACCCAGCCGACGGTCAAAGCATCACTGGCATGGTCCACCATCGCGCAGATGGGCTTTATGATCCTGCAGTGCGGTCTGGCGCTGTTTCCCTTGGCGCTGCTGCACATCGTGGCGCATTCGGCCTATAAGGCCCATGCGTTTCTGTCGGCGGGTGGTGCCGTTGAAGGCGTTGCCGCCATCCGCAAGCCTGGTCCGGTGGCGGTGCCCAACCTTGGCGCGGTCACGCGGGCGTTTATCGTGGCGCTGGGCATCTATGCGGTTGTTTATGCGATCCTTGGCTTCAGCCTTGATATCGGGGGCAAGTCCCCGCAGGCGGTGGCGCTGGGCGCGATCCTGATCTTTGGTGTGGCCTATCTGCTGGCGCAGGGTTTCGCGGACGAAGCGCCAAAAGCCCTGACCCAGCGCACGGCAGCCTATGCCGCGACCGTCACTGTCAGCTACCTGTTACTGCAACGCGCGTCTGAATGGCTGACCGCTGGCACATTGCCTGCCACCCCAGTTGCCGGCGCGTTGGAGTGGGCGTTGATCCTGCTTGCCCTGATCACCTTTGCTTTGGTGGCGCTGGCGCAGGCGACGCTGCCGCTGTGGTCCTACCACCCTGCGGCGCAGGGTCTGCGGGTGCACCTGTCCAACGGGCTTTATATCAACGCGATTTCCGACCGGTTGCTGGGCGGCTGGATCAAAACCTCATCCAAAAAAGGAGCGGCACAATGAAGGCGGACGTATTTGCAGGCTACGCAGGCGCGCAGCTGGAAGTGATTGCAAAAGCGGAAAGTGCGGGACGCGCCATTCCCCCGCTTTGGCCGCTCTCCTCTTCTGTGGCGGTCAATCCGTTTCTGGGTCAGACCGAACATGACCTGCCGCATGTCGCGGCCTTGCTGGAGCGCGTCGCAGGCACGTCCGTGACGATGCCGCGTGGCTGGTACAAGGCCAAGATCGAGGACGGCACGATCACCGACGCCGATCTTGACGCGGCCTTGGTACAGTTCCCGCAAGCCGCAGTGGACAGGACGGCCTTGAAAGCTGCGGCCAGTCTGGACGATCCACGCATCGCGGCACTGCCAACCGTGGCCGATCTGGCGGCAGAGGTGTCGGGCATCGACTGGCCGGGTATCGTGGCAGAACGGTTCGGGGCATGGGCTGCGGGTTATTTCGATGCGGGACAAGCGTTGTGGCAGCACAAACCTGGCCGTGATGCCTTTGGCGCATGGCGCGATTTTGCCAGCCGTGACCTGACCGCGGAAATCGCCGGACTGGCCGGTTTCGGGGCATTGGTGGCCAGTACGCCCGCACAATCGCGCGGGGCGCTGGTTGCGGCCTCTGAAATGCTGGGGGTCGGTGCCGAAGCATCGCAAACCTATTTCCATCAGTTGCTTTTGGGGATGGGGGGCTGGTCGCAGGTGGCCCGTTACCGTTTGTGGCAGGCTGAACTGGCCGGTGAAAAAGATGGCACGACCACAGACCTTCTGGCGATCCGGTTGATCTGGGAACAGGCGCTTTACGCGCAGTACAAGCCCCAGATCGCGGCGAAATGGGCCGAGACCTGCAAGGCCCACGCCACCCCTGTCGCGGCGAACACAGCCCAAACGGTCAACGCCGCATTGCAGGCTGCCGCCGAATTTGCAGCACAGCGCAAACTGGCAGAGACCTTCAGCGCGCCCGCAGCCGAGGCGCTGACAGGGCGGCCGAAGTTGCAGGCCGCTTTCTGCATCGACGTGCGCTCCGAGGTGTTCCGCCGCGCGCTTGAAAGTGTTGATCCGGAAATCCAGACACTTGGCTTTGCGGGTTTCTTCGGGCTGACCGCAGCGCACAGAAGCTTTGCGTCGGATGTTGAAGAAAAGCGTCTGCCGGTTCTTTTGAACCATGGCGTCACCAGCCGGTCGGGCGTTGACGACGAGACAGCCGACCAGAACGCACGGTTCGCCGCACGGGCGCAGCGGGCGTGGGGCCGTTTCAAACTGGCCGCCGTGTCGTCCTTTGCCTTTGTCGAGGCGACAGGCCCGATCTATATGGGCAAGCTTTTGCGTGATGCGCTGGGGCGGTCCCACGCCAAGGCGCCGGATGCGCAAAAACCGGTGCTGGATGACAGTTTCGGCATTGATGACCGGATCGGGGCCTGCACCGCGATCCTGAATGCGATGTCCCTGACAGGCGATTTCGCGCCTTTGGTGCTGCTTTTGGGGCATGGGGCCAACGTCGTGAACAACCCGCACGCCAGCGCGCTGCACTGCGGTGCCTGTGGCGGGTATTCGGGCGAGGTAAACGCACGCCTGCTGGCTGGCATGTTGAACGACAAAGAGGTGCGGGCAGGGCTGGCGCAGAACGGGATCGTGATCCCTGACGACACGCTGTTCGCGGGTGGCTTGCATGATACGACGACCGATGATGTCACACTTTATGATGCCGACTTTGCCGGTCACGGCCACGGTGCGCATCTGAAAACGGCGCAGGGCTGGCTGGCGCAGGCGGGCAAGATCGCACGGACCGAGCGTGCCTTGCGCCTGCCGCGTGCTGCCAATGGTGACGCGGTCAGGAAACGCAGCA
>JBFEQR010000402.1:0-2817 GCA_041549425.1 Yoonia sp.
CAGGCAAGCTTGACGATCACTTTCCGCTGGTTGTGTGGCAGACCGGATCAGGTACACAGTCGAACATGAACGCCAATGAGGTGATCTCGAACCGCGCGATCGAAATTCTGGGCGGCACGATCGGATCGAAAGACCCCGTTCACCCCAATGATCACTGCAACATGGGCCAATCGTCGAACGACACCTTCCCGACTGCCATGCATATTGCCGTGGCGATGACAGCCCATGACGTACTTTTGCCGGGGCTTGCCAAACTGCACGCCGCGCTTGAGCAAAAGCAGCAGGAATTCAACGATATCATCAAGATCGGCCGCACACATACGATGGACGCCACCCCTTTGACACTGGGGCAGGAATTTTCCGGCTACACCCATCAGGTCGCCATGGGCATCCGGCGTATCAAGGCCGCCCTCCCCGCGATTTACGAACTGGCACAAGGCGGGACCGCCGTCGGGACCGGCCTGAACACACCCAAGGGCTGGGGCGAAACCGTTGCGGCAAATATGGCAGAAATTACCGGCCTGCCTTTTGTGACCGCCCCCAACAAATTCGAGGCCCTGGCCGCCCATGACGCATTGGTCGAGATGTCGGGTGCGCTGAAAACAGTGGCCGCCAGCCTGTACAAGATTGCCGCAGACATCCGCATGCTCGGCTCTGGTCCGCGCTGCGGTCTGGGTGAACTGATGTTGCCCGAGAATGAGCCGGGTTCGTCGATCATGCCCGGCAAGGTGAACCCCACGCAGGTCGAGGCAATGACGCAGGTCTGCGCCCATGTCATGGGCAACGATGCGGCGGTCGGTTTTGCCGGTTCGCAAGGGCACTTCGAACTGAACGTCATGAAGCCGATGATGGCCTATAACGTCCTGCAATCCATGCAGCTTTTGGGCGACGTCTCGGTCACATTCACGGACAATTGTGTGGCAGGCATCCGCGCCGACCGGACACGGATCGAAAAGCTGATGCGCGAATCGTTGATGCTTGTCACCGCGCTTGCCCCGACTATCGGCTATGACAACGCGACCACTGTCGCCAAGACAGCGCACAAGAACGGCACAACGCTCAAGGAAGAGGCGATCAAGCTGGGCTTTGTAGATGAGGCGACATTCGACAAGGTCGTGCGCCCAGAGGATATGATCGGCCCCAAATGAAGCCCATCAACCTCAATCAGGCGCGCAAGGCCAAAACCCGCGCCGAGGCGAAGGCCAAAGCGGACGAAAATGCCGTCCGGTTTGGCCGTACCAAGGCGCAAAAGGTTCTTGAGGCGGCGCAGGCCAAACACGCAAGCGAACAGTTGTCGCAACTGAAATTCGAAGACGAATGACAAGTCACGGGCGCCCTGTCAAAAGGTCGCTGACCCTGCGCGGGCATCGGACAAGTGTGTCACTGGAAGATATTTTCTGGGACACGTTCCGCCGCTACGCCGAGGCTGACAAGCGAACCATCAACGGGCTGGCCGCAGAAATTGACGCGCAGCGGGGTGATATCGGCCTCGCTTCTGCGATCCGGATCTATGTGCTTGAACGGGCGCTCGCCTCAGACTAGCTGCGACGGTAAAGCGCGCCCCGCAGCGACGACAACTCTTCCCTGTCCTGTTCTTCACTGGCCTGCAGCTTTCTGGGCTCACATGCCTGTGCCGACGGGATGGTCTTGTCGAAAAGCCGCGCAATCTGTTCCGGCTTCAGTTGCTGCTTGGCAACCGGTTCTGTCTGCGGCGTTTCTTTTCTACGACGCAACAGCCCGGCAAGGCCGCGCTTTGGTGCTCTGGGAGTGAAAATTGGCATACTACTACTCAAATCGCTAAAAACTTCGCCAACTGCGCGAATACTAAATTTTTGCATAGTTAGGGTCCACACGCCAACCATAAAAAAGACATATTGCCGCCTCATTTAAGCTAACCTATTCAAACCGAACGATAACTTCTTCATCGTCAAGAATCCGACTTGGGAGCATTGATACGCTACATGCGCCCTGATTGCGAATGATATCAGCAAAATTGCTTAACTGTTTCCAAATGGGAAACCGGTCACCCCTGTCGCTTTGCCACGCGCAGCCAAAGCCCGTTGGCAGAACGCACGGTCAAATGTGCCACGGGGACTGCTTCACGCTCTGGCACGAGAGAGAATTCATAAGCCCGCAACAAGCGCGCAAGCACCACAACCCCTTCGATCAGCGCAAATCCGGCCCCTGTGCAAATGCGCGGTCCCGCCGAAAACGGCATGTAGGCCGCGCGCTGGCACGCTTTGCCATTGTCGGTTTGCCAACGTGACGGATCAAACGCATCCGGCGCATCCCAAAGCCGCGTATGGCGCTGCAAATGCCAAGGCGACAGAACAATCTGCGCGCCCGGTTTGATGGCACGCCCGCGAAAGACCTCCGGCTTTGTGGTCTCGCGCACCATCATGGGCACAGGGGGATATAACCGCAGGGTTTCGCGAAAAACATCGCGGGTCTGCCCCAAGGCCGCCACCCCCGCGAATTCCCCGTCAAAGCCCTGCGCTTCGGCAGCAACCCGGTCCTGCCAATCGGGGTTTTGAGCCAGCAGGTAAAGCGCCCACGCTAATGCCGAGGCGCTTGTTTCATGACCTGCCAGAAAAAAGATCGCCACCTGATCCACCATTTCATCAAGCCCCAGCATATCCCCCGTCTGTGGGTCCTTCGTGGTCAGGATTTTGGTCGCCAGATCATCAGGCGCGCCGCCTTTTGCGATCAGGTCCAGACGGTCTTGCGTCAGGCGGGTGATCAACGAACGGATTTTGCGCGCGGTGCGCCGTGTCTCGAGCCGGAAAAAGCGCGGCATCCATTTCGGTCCGCGCACGA
>JBFEQR010000403.1:0-2808 GCA_041549425.1 Yoonia sp.
GGCTGCTGACAACCTGAATGCATTGGCAAAAAAAGGCGCGCTGACCCGATACGGTTTTATCGAAGCGCTGGATTTCACGCCGGACCGTCGTGCAACGGGCCGCGATTTTGTCGCTGTCACGACGTTCATGGCGCATCATCAGGGTATGGTGCAGACCGCGATCGTCAACGCACTTTTTGACGACATCATGGTACACCGTTTCCTGCGCGAGCAGCCGATCCGCGCAATGGACCTTTTGTTGCAGGAACGCGTGCCTTGGGACGTGCCGCTGGAACTGGGCCGCGCCGATGAAATCTGGGACCATCCCGCAGATACCCATCAACCGCCCGAACTGGCACCGTGGGTGCCATCGCCCGATCTGGTTGTCCCGCAGGTGCATATTCTGGGCAATGGCCGCATGTCGTCGCTGATCACGCAAAGCGGCGGTGGCGGCCTGCGTCTGAACGATACCGCCCTGACGCGGTGGCGGCCTGATCCGGTCCGCACCGCCGACGGGATATGGCTTTATCTTCAGGATGCCGACAGCGGTGATTTGTGGTCTTTGGGGGCCGCTCCGACAGGACGCACGGATGTCGATACGAAGTGCGTCTTTCATCCACATATGGCCGAACTGCTCTGCCGTCACGGTGGCATTGTCGCGCGCATGGATGTGACCGTGGCACCCTTTGACGACGTGGAAATCCGGCGCGTCACCCTGACCAACGAAAGCGATGTCGCACGCACCCTTGATCTGACGACCTATGCCGAAGTGACGATTGCGCCACCGCTAGATGACGAACGGCACCCCGCGTTCAGCAAGCTTTTTGTACACAGCGCCTATTTGCCGGATGAACAGGCGCTTGTGTTCACCCGCAGGCCGCGCCGACCGGAAACAAAGCCGCCTGTTTTCTTGCATAAACTTGTCGCCGATGATCCCGATACGGCCGTGACGGCTTGGGACACCGACCGCCGCCAGTTTATGGGGCGTAACCGGACAGCGCGCATGCCCCAAGGTCTGCTGGACGGCCTTAGCGGCAGCGCGGGATGGACGCTTGATCCGGTGATGTCCCTTCAAACGCGTGTGACGCTGGAACCAATGGAAACAAGACAGCTTGTTTTCCTGAGCGTTGCCGCAGCGTCGCAGGGTGAGGCAGTGCAAATTGCCAAACGGTACCCCGTCAGTATGATCGATCATACGTTCCACGACGCCTTGGCCGAGGCCGGACGCACAGTGCGCAGACTGGGGATCGCAGCCGAGCGTTTGCCCGAACTGCAGGTGTTGTCGTCCTTGCTGGTGCATAGCCACCCGACATATCGCACAGCGCCGCCTACGGATGCGGACAGTTGGCATGGTCAGCCGGACTTGTGGCGTTTCGGCATTTCGGGGGACTATCCGATCTTGTTGCTGAAGCTGTCGGATCTGGAAAACGCGTCACTTCTGGACATTCTCGTGCGCGGTCACCGGCTGTGGCATGGGCGCGGACTGCAGGTTGACCTCGTTATCCTGCGCGATGCGGCGACCAGCTACGAAGAACCGCTGCGCGAAAAAGTGTTGTCAGTGATCAGCGACACCCACGCGACGGGCATGTTGGGGATGCGGGGCGGTATTCACCTGCTGGCGGGTGACCAGATGTCGGCCGAGCTATGGCGCGGGGTTGCGGCATCCGCTGCTGTGCTTCTGCACGACGAAAACAAGAGCCTGCGACAGATGCTGGATCTGGCAGTCCAGCCACGCGATCAACTGCCGCCGTTCTTGCCAGAGACGCCTGTCCCTGAAACTCCCGTCAGCGGGGTTGTCAGGCCGGATAACCTTCTGTTCGATAACGGATATGGCGGGTTTGATCCGGCGAACGGGGACTATGTGATCCATCTTGCGCCCGGCATGCGCACGCCAGCACCTTGGTGTAATATACTGGCCAACGCGGATTTCGGCTGCATTGTCAGCGAAGCCGGATTGGGCATGACGTGGGCGGCAAATAGCGGCGAACACCGCCTGACGCCATGGTCGAACGATCCGGTTGCCGAAGCGCCGGGCGAAGTCGTTTACTTGCGCGACGAGGCCAGCGGCGAGGTCTGGACAACGACGCCGCACCCGATTGGTCAGGCCGCCGATTGTCAGGTCAGACATGGCACGGGGTTCACACAGTGGACCAAGAACAGCCATGGACTGAAGCAAGAGCTTTTGTGCTTTGTGCCGGTGGATGATCCGGTCAAACTGGTCCGGCTGCGGCTTGAAAACCCCTCGGACCAGCCCCGCCGGATCACCGCGACCTATTACGCGCATTGGCTGCTGGGCGCGCTGGAAACTGCGTCATGCCCGCATAATATCAGCCGCTATGATGCAAGGCTGAACGCCATCATCGGGCGCAATCTGTGGAACGCGGAGTTTGCAGCGCGGGCGGCCTTTCTGACAGCGTCCACAGAGGCGCATAGCGTCACGGGCGACCGGTCTGCCTTTTTGGGGCTTGAGGGCGATATGACTGATCCTGACGGTTTGCGGCGTTGGGATCTGGGCGGGCATTTCCCGCAAGGCGGCGACGGCTGTGCGGCCTATCAGGTGCATCTGCATATTCCGGCAGGCGGGCACAGGGATGTTGTTTTCGTACTGGGCGAGGTCGGGGCAGCGGCGGATCTGGCCCCGATCATCGAAAAATGGCAGGACCCGGAAACAACGCAGCGCGCGTATGACGTGTTGCAGGCAACATGGGCAGAGCGGCTGGGTGCCGTTCAGGTGAAAACCCCCGATCCGGCCTTTGATCTGATGATCAACCGGTGGCTGGAATACCAGAACCTGTCTTGCCGCATTCTGGCGCGCGCGGGGTTTTATCA
>JBFEQR010000404.1:0-2790 GCA_041549425.1 Yoonia sp.
ACCGCCGCCCGTCTGCGGGCTGCGGCGCGTCCGGGGCACAGCTTTTTCCTGATGCAGGACCCCGTCAATGCGCGCGGGCTGACCCTGCGCAAAACCTATCTTTACCCGTTCTGGCACATCGAGAAACAGGCGGCCCGATGGGATTGGCCTGTGGCGCTGGACCCTTTTGAGGCGGCGGGAACCGATCCGCAGAAGGCCGCGAATTTCTGTCGTTTCTGGCAGCAACGCCTGTTTGACGATGCCCCTGTCGGGACGCGCCGCGACGGGTTTGTCTATGTCCCGTTGCAAAGCCAGCTTTTGCGCAAACGGTCGTTTCAGACCTGCAGCCCGATCGACATGATCAAGACAGTTCTGGCCAACGACACCGAACGGCGGGTGATCCTGACCCTGCATCCGGGTGAAACCTACAGCACGGATGAAAAACGCGCGCTTGAGGATCTGATGAAAGCCCACGACCGTCTGTTCGTGCAAACAGGCGATATGGCGCGGCAGTTGCAGCATTGCGATTATGTCGTGACACAGAATTCAAGTGCGGGCTTTATGGGTTATTTCTTTGGCAAGCCACTGATCCTTTTTGCAAAATCCGATTTTCACCATATCGCGCTCAACATTGATCCGATGGGCGCGCCGCGCGCGTTCGCCGCTGTGGCCGATCATGCGCCGGATTATGCGGGCTATCTATACTGGTTTTTGCAGGACCGTGCGATCAACGCAGGCCGACCAGAGGCCAAGGAAAAAATCCGTCAGGTCTTGGGCGCCCACGGCTGGCCGGTCTGAACGCAAAAGGGCGCCCGTAGCCGGACGCCCTTTTTATATGAAAACAAGTGGCGGATCAGATCGAGTCTTCGATCCAGCCCTGAATGGCGGCTTTCGGTGCGGCACCGGCCTTGTTCGAGACAACTTCGCCGTTCTTGAAAACGAACAGCGCGGGAATGCCACGGACACCCATTTGCGCGGGCGAGTTGGGGTTTTCGTCAACGTTGACTTTGACGATCTTCACTTTGCCTTCCATTTCGGCGGACAGTTCTTCAAGTGCGGGGCCGATCTGTTTGCAGGGGCCACACCATTCGGCCCAGAAGTCTACAACGACGGGGATATCGGACTGGCGCACTTCGGCGTCAAAGGTTGCGTCTGTTACTGCTACGGTTGCCATCAGGTTACTCCTTGGCGAATAAAACTTGAGCGCTGAACCTATGAACGCGCAGGCCATTGGTCAAGGTGCGGAAACGCTGTTCAGCGCCTGATCCAGCAGTTCACTGTGCAGAACCATCAAATCGCCCGTATGGGTCCAGAGGATTGCCGCCTCGACTTGGTGCTGCGGGAAAACCGCCATCAGCGCCCGCTGATATGCCGCCAACTGGCGTTGCAGGCCCAAGGGTGTTTCTGCGGCGGTCTCCGGCACAAGCCGGTTCGATTTGTAGTCGATTGCGGTGACTTTTTCATCTGTGACGATCAACCGGTCAATCGCGCCATGAATACGCCCGATTCCCGCAAGTTCGGCAGTGATGTCTACCTCTGTCATGGCATCATTGGTCCAAATCCCCGCAAGCGCGGGGTTTTCAAGCAGCGCGATGACCTCATCAACCAAAGTCTGGTCCTCGGACTGCACCAGCTGCAGGCCCAGATCGCGCCGGTCCTGTGCTGCGGCCATTGGCAGATGTTCCAGAAGTTTGTGGATCAGGGTACCGCGCGCCATTGCGGCCTCTGTGTCCTGATCCGACGGATCACCGGGCAGTACTTTTGGCCCGCCCAAGTCGGACGGTGAAAGGGTTTTGGGCCGTTCGGGTATGTTGGCCGGTCCGAACACGGGCACAGTGACCTGTGGTGGCGTGACCGTCTTTGCCGCGATCTTTGGGGGCGCGTTCCAATCAAGTTCGGACACCCGTCTGATGTCCAAATCCCCGCAGTGCGCATCATAGTCGCCACGTTGGGCCATCCCGTCGGCAATAATGTTGTACCAACTGGCGTCGCCCTCGCCCACGTCACCGGCCGCGCCGACAATCAGCCATTTTTCGGCACGGGTCATGGCCACATACAGCAGGCGCAATCTTTCGCGTGCCTGTTTTGCGATGACGTCCTCGCGCAGCGCCGTAACCGCTGGCGGAGAGGTATTTACAGGGGTTTTCCAGATCAGGTGGTCACCTGCGGGCAACAATTCCTGATTGACGCGAACATCGCGCTTTGCGGTGTCGGGCAGGATAACAATCGGCGCCTCAAGCCCTTTTGCGCCATGCACCGTCATGACGCGAATACGGTCGCCCTGACTTTCCATCTGGCGTTTGACCTCAAGATCGTCGGTTTCCATCCATGTCAGAAAGCCCGTCAAACTGGGTACGCCGGTGCTTTCGTAGGCAAGCGCTTGCGACAGCAGGGCATCAATCCCGTCTTCCGCCTCCGGCCCCAAACGGGCAAGCAGTTTGCGGCGTCCGTCATGGCGTGTCAGGACGCGCTCGATCAGGTCATAGGGGCGCAAAAAGTCGGATTTGCCGCGCAGATCGTCCAGAATGGCAAGGGTTTCGGTGTGGTCGGAATTGCGCAATGCCTCCCACAAGTAGGATTTGCCGCGGTGATGGGCAAGGGTGAAAAGCGCCTGCTCGGACCAACCGAACAATGGCGAACGCAGGGCCGCCGCAAGTGACAGATCGTCCTCTGGCAAAGCCAGAAAACGCAACAATGCTGCAAGATCCTTGACCGCAAGTTCCGCGCCCACGCGCAAACGGTCGGCGCCCGCGATTTGCAGATCAGCGGCCTTGCAGGCGCGGATGATCTCGGCAAACAGTTCTGACCGGC
>JBFEQR010000405.1:0-2772 GCA_041549425.1 Yoonia sp.
CTGGTGCGTGGCAAGGACGCGGATTTGCTCAGGCGGCTGGATGACGTGCTGTGGCAGGGACCAGAGGACGGCTTTAGCCCGCACGGGATGGCCGGTGGGCCGCATGACGCCGATCAGCCGGTTTTGCTGGGGGATGATGTGCCCAGCACGGGATTTGCCTGTGTGATGAGTGTCGGAGGGGCGGATGTCTCTGCCGAGGAGGTACAGGCGCTGGAGCGTGTCTGTATTCTGTTTGATGGTCACGACGAAGCCGCGCTGAACCATGCCCGCGGGCAATGGAAGGCGCTGACCGATGCAGGATGTGCTGCGCAGTATTGGGCGCAGGACGGGGGACGCTGGACGAAGAAGGCCGAAAAATAGGGCCGTTCAGAACGCAAAGCCGGCGTCGAAATCTTCGGGCAGTTGCACGGGCTGCTCTGCGCAGGCGGCCAGGATCAAAAGAAGTGCCAAAACGCGGATCATCGCATCAATACCAATTCGTCGTTTCTAATCTCGATCCTGTCATAAAGCCCCAGATAGGTCATGCCCAGCAAGGAGTTTTCCATCGCGCCGCCATTGACGATTGCGGGGATGTCGCGATCTGTGATCCCTTCCAGCGCCACACGATCCAGTATCACAGGCGCTGTGCGCACAAGGCCATTGGCCGTGCCCGCCATGCCGGAATATTGCAGTTCTGACGGATCAAACCCGATCCGCGCGGCATCACGCTGTGACAGCACCATCTGGCTGGCACCTGTGTCGACGACGAAGGCGACAGGCGTGTCATTGATATCCAGCGTAAGATGATAATGGCCGTCAAAGCCGCGCGGGACGGTGACCGTGCCTGCCGCGACCAAGGACTGACGGGGGTTCACATCGGCACTGATATCTTCCCAAAGACCGTAAGCCCCGATAACGCCCACGAAAATAAGCGCCCAGATCGCGGCCTGTTGGGCCATTTTGCCCATGTTGGACCGACCCGCCACTATCGCGCTGCCGCCGATGGCGGCCGCCAGAAGGACCAGATAGGTCAGTTGCATGATCTGATCTGTGCTCATGTCCGCAGATATAGGGGCTAGCCGCCGATCCCGAAACCCCGCAGCCCGTCCAAAACGAACTGAATGGCCAATGCAGCCAAGAGCATCCCCAGCACGCGGGTCACGATGTTCAGGCCGGTTTTGCCCAATCCGCGCTCGATTGCCGGGGCGGCAAGAAAGGCCAGCAGCACGATCAGAAGAACGGCAAAGATGACCCCTGCAATGGCACCAAGATCGGCGGCCCCTTGCGCTTCGCCTGCCAGCAGGATCACCGTTGTGATCGCACCGGGGCCCACGATCAGGGGCAGGGACAGGGGAAAGACGGACGGGTCTTCCTCGTGTTCCTGCTGACCTGTGGCTGCGTCGCCTTCGCGGCGGGCCTGCCTGCGCTGGAACAGCATATCAAGGGCAGTCAGGAACAGCAGGATACCGCCAGCAATGCGGAATGCATCCATAGAAATGCCGACAAAGCCCAGCACTGCCTCGCCCAGAAACAGAAAGATCATCATCAGACCGAAGGCCACAAAAAAGGCGCGCACGGCGATTGTCCGGCGTTGATGTGCAGTCATGCCCTGCGTCAGGGCAATGAAGACAGGCGCCAGTCCGGGCGGGTCGATAATGATGAACAGCGTGGTAAAGGCTGCGATCAGGGCAGGAATTTCGGTCATGTTGGTCCAAGTCTGTCAGCAGTTGGGGTGGCTTGGCAAGCGGCGGGTGCCTCCGGCGGGAGTTTGGAAGGGCAAGATGATAAGCCGGGCGGGCTACCGGCTTTGGGCCTTTTCGAGCTTTTCCAGTGCCGCCATCCACATGGCTTCGGCCCGTTCCAGCCCGTCCATGACTTCGGCATATTTTTTGTTCCAAGTGGCCAGTTCGCCCGCTTTGCCGTCCTCGTAAAGGGCAGGGTCAGCGAGTTTTTTGGCCAGTTTGTCGCGCATGTCGTTGATTTTCGCCACGCGTTCTTCGTTCTTGCGGACCTCACCGCGCAGGGCTTGCAGGGCCTCGCGCGTGGGTTTGGCCGCCTTCACAGGTTTGGGTTTGTCTTTTTCGACCTGCTTTTCGGGGGTCAGCAGCAGTTTGCGGTAGGCTTGCAGATCGTCTTCGTAGGGCGTCACATGCCCGTCTTTGACCAGCCAGAGCCGGTCCGCCACCATCGACAGAAGGTGCATGTCGTGGCTTACAAGGATGACCGCACCCGAATAGGCCGTCAGCGCCTCGACCAGTGCCTCGCGGCTTTCGATATCGAGGTGGTTTGTCGGTTCGTCCAAAATCAGCAGATGTGGCGCGGGCAGGGTGGCCAGCAGCAGCGACAGGCGTGCCTTTTGACCACCTGAAAGGCGACCAACTTGGGTGTCGGCCTGATCGGCGCCAAGGCCGAAGCCTGCCAGACGTGCGCGCAGTTTCGCTTGTCCTTCGTTGGGGCGTTCGCGGAACAGGTGATCCAGCGGCGTTTCCTCGATCCGCAGTTCATCCACCTGATGCTGCGCGAAAAAGCCGATGCGCAGTTTGTTCGATGTCACCATCTTGCCGCGCGCGATCGGCAAACGGCCCGACAGCATCTTGGACAGGGTGGATTTGCCTTCGCCGTTGCGCCCCAGCAGGGCGATCCGGTCGTCCTGATCGATCCGCAGGTTCAAATCATGCAGCACGATATGATTGCCGTAACCCACGGCCGCGCCTTCGGTGGCGATAATGGGCGGCGACAGTTCTTCGGGTTCGGGGAAGGTAAACACGGTGCGCGCGGCATCTTCGGGCGCGC
>JBFEQR010000406.1:0-2763 GCA_041549425.1 Yoonia sp.
GCCCTCTAGATGTCCGCCCTTCATCAAAACCGCGCCCAGCCCGCGCACACAAAGCGCGCGGCCTTGGGTTTCCATCTGCGCGCGTGTGGTTGCGGTGGGCGTGCCCAGTAAATGCGCCGCTTCCGGCAGGTTCGGTGTCAGGACCGTGGCCATTGGCAGCAGCGTGTCACGTACCACGGCGATGGCGTCGGCCTGCAACAATGGCGCGCCGCCTTTGGCAATCATCACCGGATCAAGGACGACCGGCAGATCGCGACCGGCCAGTGCCACAGCAACCGCCTGCGCGATTTCTGTGTTGGCGATCATGCCGATCTTGACGGCATCGACGCGGATGTCGTCAAACACCGCGCGGATCTGGCTTTGGACAAAGTCAGGTGGCACCAGATGGATGCCGCTGACGCCTTTGGTGTTTTGCGCGGTCAGTGCGGTCAGTGCTGCCATGGCAAATGCGCCATTCGCCGATATCGCCTTCAGGTCGGCCTGAATACCTGCGCCGCCCGAGGGGTCCGAGCCTGCAATGCGTAGTACGTTGGGGATCATGTGTCATGCTCCGTTCTGGTGAATGCCTGTGCGGCGATTTCGGGATCAGCCTGCCCGCAAATGGCCGAGACAACGGCCAAACCATCGGCGCCGCTTGCACGCACGGCGCGCCGGTGCGCGGCTTTCAGCCCGCCGATGGCGACTGTGGGCAAGGGTGTAAGCGATACCAGCTCGGCCAGCCCGTCAAAGCCGATAGGGCGTTCGTGGTCTGTCTTGGTCGCCGTCCCAAAGACCGGACCAAGGCCCAGATAATCCACGACCGACACATCCACAGCCCTGACCGTTTGCGGGGTTTCACACGACAGCCCGAGGATCATGTCAGGCCCCAGCAAGGCGCGCGCTTGGGCGGGTGACATATCGCCTTGACCGATATGCGCGCCGTCGGCACCTGCGGCAATGGCCGCTTCGACATCATCGTTCACGATCAACGGCACACCCGTGCCCGCCAGCACCTGTTTCAGCGCCAAAGCCAGTTCAATCCGCGCATGGGTCGTGGCGTGTTTGTCACGCAGTTGCACCATGGTGACGCCGCCCGCCACCGCTTGGCGGACGGTCTCTGGCACGCCGGTGCCGCGGCACAGATCGGGATCAGTCACCAGATAGACCCGCAAGTGTCGGGATAACCGGACCATCAGGCGATGACAGTTGTCAGATCGCGGGGTTGAGTCGCCGCCAAAGCGTCCAGAAAATGCATCTGAAAACTACCGGGCCCTTGCGCCAGTCCGGCAGCCTTTGTTCCGGCGACCTTGAAGTGGGCCAGCGTGGCAAGGGCTGCGTCAAAGGCAGGGCCGCAGGCGGCATAGGCCCCCATCAACGCCGTCTGCGAACAGCCCAAAGCGGTGACCATCGGCATGATCGGCGACCCGCCTGACACTTTGGCCGATCGTGCGCCATCGGTGACGAAATCAACCGGCCCCGTGACCGCAACGACGGACCCGTAGGTGGTGGCAAGCGCGCGCGCCGCGTCTTCTGCGTCTTCGACGGCATCGCCGCTATCGACACCTTTGCCCGCGCCCGCCGCACCGGCCAATGCCAGAATTTCCGACGCGTTGCCGCGCAGGATGGTCGGGCGCAATGCCAGCAAATCCTGTGCGACACCCTTGCGATAGCCTGAAATGAAATGCGCGACGGGGTCCAGAACCCAAGGGACATTGCGATCATTTGCGGTGCGTGCGGCGGCGATCATGCTATCGGCCCACTGCGGTGAAAGGGTGCCGATGTTAATCGTCAGCGCGCTACAGATCGGGGTGAACTCCGCGATCTCTTCGGACGCATGCACCATCGCGGGCGAGGCCCCCGCCGCAAGCACGACATTCGCGGCCACATTCATGGCCACATAATTCGTGATGCATTGCACCAGAGGGTTCCGGTTACGCAGCGCAGTCAGCAGGTCTTGGGGGGCCATGGTATCTCCTTTTCGGCGGCGAAAAGGAGTTTACGTTCGCGCAAAGTCAGAACGTATTACCTCCCTCCGCCAGCATTATCTGGTTCAGGTTCAAAGGGTACGTCTCAGCTTTTCAGCGCCCCTGGTAAGGTCTTGTTAGTTGGATCGTGCAGCGGCGTCAAACAGCAAAATGGCCGAAGGGACGCGCGGTGCTTTTGGTGATTGCGGAAGGGTGCGCGGGCACGGATCGAAAGCCGGATGGTTTTAACCGGCTTCCGAGGTATCCGTGAATTAACGCGCTATTTTTTCTGGTTGCTCAGAACGAATAGCTCACGCCGATGTTCAGGGCGTTGGTGACCAGCGAAGTCTCGAGCGCGCCACCATTGTCGAGCTTCATGTCGTGCTGCGAATAGGTGCCCTGATATTCACCAAAGACACCCCAGTTATCGCTCATGGCGTAGGATGCACCGGCGGTCCAGCGGATCGCGCCGCCCGTGATCTGATAGCCGATGGTGCTGCCGCCTGCTGATTCGACTTCGACATGGGGAATGGCAAAACCCAGACCGCCGCCCACGTAAGGCGTCAGCGCGCCCATCTGGTCGGGCCAGCGGCGATAGGCGTTTACCGTCAGGATATTCACGCCGTCGGTCAGCTCAAGCGTGTCGAAACCGTTCTTGTCACGTGTCGCCTCGTCTGAATAGGCTTTCGAGTGTGTGAATTCCACGCCCCAGCCGAAGGTGTCAGTCTGCCATTCCGTGACGCGCAAGCCGTAGTAAACCGGCGCTTCAAACGGACGGCCTTCCCATTTAGCGGTGAAATCCGGCGCGGGGTCCTCGACA
>JBFEQR010000407.1:0-2743 GCA_041549425.1 Yoonia sp.
GAGGGGTGGACGGCGGATGTTTATGCCGATCTTGCCCCGCATCTGATCCGGCTTGGCGTGCAGATGGTTGAGCAGCCCTTGCCTGCGGGTGCCGATGATATGCTGGGTGAAATCGCCCGCCCCTTGCCCGTGTGCGCCGATGAAAGCTGTCATGACCGCGCCAGCCTGCCGGCGTTCAAGGGGAAATACGACATGGTGAACATCAAGCTGGACAAAACCGGCGGTCTGACCGAGGCGCTGGAGCTGAAAGCACAGGCCCTTGCGGAAGGTTATGGCGTGATGGTCGGTTGCATGGTGGGATCATCGCTTGCCATGGCCCCCGCGACCATCCTTGCGCAGGGTGTGGCCTTTACGGACCTTGACGGGCCGCTGTTATTGGCCGAAGACCGTGATGAACCACTCAACTACGATGAACATGGCGTGCATCCGCCCGCCGCTGCACTTTGGGGATGACCATGCGCACAGTCTACGTCAACGGCGAATACCTGCCAGAAAACGAAGCCAAAGTCTCGATCTTTGATCGGGGTTTCCTGATGGCGGATGGCGTCTATGAGGTCACATCTGTGCTGGACGGCAAGCTGATTGACTTTGCAGGCCACGCCAAGCGGTTGGAAAGGTCCCTGAACGAACTGGACATGCCACACCCTGAAGTGCTGCCTGATTTGCTCGAAATCCACCGCGAGTTGGTGCGTCTGAACGGCATCGAAGAGGGCATGATCTATCTGCAGATCACACGCGGTGCGCCTGATGATCGTGACTTTGTGTTCCCCGATCCCGCGACCACGCCGCCGACTGTGGTTCTGTTTACCCAGAACAAGCCGGGGCTGGCTGACAGCCCTGTGGCCAAGAAAGGCATCAAGGTTATTTCGATCGAGGATCAGCGCTGGGCGCGGCGCGACATCAAGACCGTGCAACTGTTGTTCCCGTCCATGGGCAAGATGATGGCCAAGTCCGCAGGCGTCGATGACGCGTGGATGGTCGAGGACGGGGCGGTGACCGAGGGCACATCCAACAACGCCTATATCATCAAGGGCAACACCATCATCACCCGCCATTTGGGCAACGAGATTTTGCACGGCATCACCCGTGCAGCCGTCCTTCGCTTCGCCCGCGAAGCGCAGATGCAGGTTGAAGAACGCAGCTTTACCATCGCAGAGGCGCAAGAGGCAGACGAGGCGTTTATTACGTCAGCCAGTACGTTCGTCATGCCCGTGGTCGAGGTGGACGGTGTGGCCGTAGGGCAGGGTACCCCCGGTCCGGTGGCCGCACGTCTGCGCGAAATTTATCTGGAAGAAAGCCGCAAGATGGCGATGTAGGGTGCGCAGTCATGCGCACCATACCTGCTAGCCCTCTGCCTTGAGCTGAAGTTCTTTTGCCCGTTCTGCGGGCACGCCCAGCACCTCTTCGATCTGGTGCAGGAAGGCGTCTTCTTCTTCATCTTTGGCACCATCCGCGAAAACCACCTGCCAGAGGGCGATCAGTGTCGCCTCTTTTTCTTCGGTGCTGATCGCGTGTTCAAGGATCGTCGCAATCTCGTCTGTGCGGGGCATGCCGCGTTCCAACAGCTCGCATTCCGCGCGCAGTTTGGCAGCGGCAACGGGGCCGAGGTTGTGGCGCGCCGCAAGAATGCGGTCGATCATTGCGATTTCTTCGAACAGATAGGACGCGTCCGCCTTGGCCGCGCGCACCAGAAGCGCGCCCATGGCATGGCTTGCGTCTGCCTTGGGCAGCGGGGTGTGATAGCCGCTGGGATCACCAAAAAATGCCCTGAGCCGTTCAAGCATGGCGCTTCACCCGTGGCTGTCTTTGAACGCGGCCTTGGCCTCGGGGGAGGCTTCGGTCTGGTGTTGCGCTTTCCAGTCCGCGTAGGGCATGCCGTAGAAGGCCTCGCGCCCTTGTTCCTTGTCCATCGCGATGCCGCGTTCGTTTGCGGCCTCTTGGTACCAGCGCGACAGGCAGTTCCGGCAAAAGCCTGCCAAATTCATCATATCGATGTTTTGCGCATCCTTGCGGTCTTCCATCAGATGCTTTTGCAGACGGCGGAATGCGGCGGCTTCGATTTCAATACGGGTTTGGTCGTCCATCGTGATCTCCATTCACAGGCCTGCGTGGGCCAATACATCTGCCAATATCGGGGCCAGCCGGTTTGCCCACAAGGTCTGCCCTGCGTCATCGGCAATCAGGTCCTGACGCAGTTCGATTAAGACATTTGGGCGCCCGTGCTGCAAGGCATGTCTGTCAACGGCATCCCCCGGCAGGTGTCCTGCATAGGGTTGGTTGTCGCCTGTGGTCCAACCCGCTGTGCGGCAGGCTTCGAGAAAGGGAACGGCAAGCCGTTTGTCGTCTGCATAAAGCACCCCGATTTCCCATGGGCGCGGGTGCCGTCCGCGCAGGCGCGGGGTAAAGCTGTGCACGGCACAGATCACCGGATTGTCGATCTTGTTGGCCAGATCGGCGTAGGCTGCGTGATAGGGGCGGTAAAGCCTGCGCAGCCGTTCCTCGATTTCGTCGCGGTCCGCATTGCGGTTGGCGGGGATGATTGTGCCGTCGTAGAGCCGCATCATGATCGTGGGATCGTCTTCGCCGCGGTTAGGGTCGCAGACAAGGCGCGAAAAGCGCGACAGGATCGCAGGGCTGTTCAGCGCCTGCGCCAGTTTCCGCGTCACCCCAGCTGCCCCGATGTCATAGGCGATATGGCGCTCCATGTCCGCAGCCGGCAAGCCAAGGTCGCCGCCATGCACCC
>JBFEQR010000408.1:0-2740 GCA_041549425.1 Yoonia sp.
GGTCTGCGGCATCGACACGATCCGCCTTTATGACATCGACAGCGCCGCGACAGACAAATGCGTCAAGAACCTCGACGGTCTTGGGTTCAACATCACAGCCTGCAAGACACCTGAAGAAGCCATTGAGGGCGCAGATGTGATCACTGTTGCCACTGCGGACAAGGACATGCAGACAATCCTGACCGACAACATGGTCGGCGCAGGCGTGCATATCAACGCCATCGGCGGCGACTGCCCGGGCAAGACCGAATTGCACCGCGATATCGTGGCGCGGTCCTCTGTCTTTGTGGAATATCCGCCACAAACGCGGATTGAGGGCGAAATCCAGCAGATGCCCGAAGATCATCCCGTGACCGAGCTTTGGCAGGTTATCACCGGTGCACAGAGCGGACGGCAATCAGCCGGTGAAGTCACCTTGTTTGACGGCGTCGGCTTTGCCATCGAGGATTTCAGCGCTCTGCGCTATGTGCACCAGAAGATCCAGGACACGCCGTTCTACATCGATCTTGATCTGGTCGCCGATCCTGATGATCCGCGTGATCTGTTCGGTATGCTGAAACGCGCCCGCTAGACAGGTCGCTGTAGCGCGGCCTTGCCCCTGCAGGAGCCTCCGGCGGGAGTTTTCGGGCCAAGATGAAGCGGAAGCCTAGTGATAGGAGAATTCCCCTGTCACATTGCGCCATTCGCCCGGACTGATCATCTTGCGGTGCACAAAGCGGACGGAATGCAGGGGGCCGTCCAATTCGTCATGCCAGAAACTGATGAAATTCAGAAGCTTGTCGTGATCGGGCGCGCGGTCGTAGTCCTGCCAGATGAAGGTGTTCAGTACATGCGGGTGATCGGGCATGTGATAGAACATTTCGGCTGTCGTCAGGCCGTAGCCCTGCAGCATCAATTCAGTCTCTGATTGCATGGTTTTTCCCTGTTCGGTCTGTCGGCAGATTAATATGACCGCAGAGGTGATATTTATGTCAATAAAAACAATGTATTATCAGCGCCATGCGACGGCTGCTAATAGCGATGCGGATACGCCGTTGCGCGCTATATCAAGTGTCTGATAGAGTGGGCGCAACCAAATATAGCAGTCCATAATCCAACAGGCGGGTCACGTGAACGATACTCCAGAAACCCCTGAAAACGATGAAGAACTTCCGCCAGCACGCCCTGCGTATGACGGACCCTCGGTCACAATCGAGCACGAGCTGAAAACCAGCTATCTCGATTACGCGATGAGCGTGATCGTGAGCCGCGCGATCCCCGACCTGCGCGATGGTCTGAAACCGGTGCACCGGCGCATTCTGTTCGCGATGCACGGCACCAACAACACGCCTGACAAACCCTACCGGAAATCGTCGCGTCCTGTGGCGGAAACCATGGGTAAATACCACCCGCACGGCGACAGCGCGATCTATGACGCCCTTGTGCGCATGGCACAGGATTTTTCCATGTCGCTGGTGCTTCTGGATGGTCAGGGCAACTTTGGTTCGATGGACGGGGACCGCGCCGCGGCATACCGCTATACCGAAGTGCGCATGGACAAGCCCGCGACCTATCTGCTGGCCGATATCGACAAGGACACGGTCGATTTTCAGGACAACTATGACGGCAAGGACCGCGAACCGACGGTTCTGCCGGCACGTTTTCCCAACATGCTGGTCAATGGTGCCGGCGGTATCGCTGTGGGTATGGCCACCAATATTCCCCCCCATAATCTGGGCGAGGTGATCGATGCCACGCTGGCGCTGATCGACAGCCCTGATCTGTCGTCTGAAGACCTGATCGAATATATCCCCGCCCCTGATTTCCCGACGGGGGGGTTGATCCTTGGCCGTTCCGGCGCGCGCAAAGCCTATCTTGAAGGGCGTGGTTCCGTGATCGTGCGTGCGAAAACGGCGGTCGAGGAAATCCGCAAAGACCGTTATGCCATCGTGATCAACGAAATCCCCTATCAGGTGAACAAGGCCGCGATGATCGACAAGATCGCCGAAGCCGCCCGCGACAAAAAGATCGAAGGCATCGCCCATGTGCAGGACGAATCCGACCGCAATGGCGTGCGCGTCGTGGTCGAGCTAAAGCGCGATGCGACGGCAGAGGTCGTGCTGAACCAGCTGTTCCGTTTTACGCCGATGCAGACCTATTTCGGCTGCAATATGCTGGCGCTGAACGGGGGCAAACCCGAGCAGTTGACCCTGCGCGCCTTCCTGACCGCCTTTGTCGATTTCCGCGAAGACGTGGTCGCCCGCCGCACCGCATTTGAATTGCGCAAAGCACGCGAGCGCAGCCATATCCTGTGCGGTCTGGCTGTGGCCGTCACCAATATCGACGAAGTTGTCGCCACGATCCGGTCTTCCGCTGATGCCTCTACCGCCCGCGAAAAGCTGATGACACGGCGTTGGCCCGCAGAGGCGATCCTTGAGTACATCAAACTGATCGACGATCCGACCCATACTGCCAATGACGACGGCACCTACAACCTGTCGGAAACCCAAGCCCGTGCCATCCTTGAACTGCGCCTGCAACGCCTGACCCAGATCGGTGTCAAGGAAGTCACGGATGAATTGCAGGAACTGGCTGGCAATATCCGCGAATACCTTGAGATCCTCGGCTCGCGCGAGCGTATCATGCAGATCATTCGCGATGAATTGCACGAGGTCCGCGATCTTTTCGCCGTGCCGCGCCGCACCGAGATTGTCGACTGGTCCGGCGACATGGAAGACGAAGACCTGATCGAAAAAGAAGA
>JBFEQR010000409.1:0-2731 GCA_041549425.1 Yoonia sp.
AGCAGCCAATCGGTTCCTTAACCGGCCAAAGGATGATTGACGCCGCACTATGCTGGGGTAGCGTGAACAGGACACAGAAAGGGACGTGATGATGACTGTTGCCAAACGGAACCTGCGGGTCAACAGCACCCGCCTTTGGGACACTCTGATGGAAATGGGGCAGATCGGACCGGGCATTGCGGGGGGCAACAACCGGCAAACCCTGACCGATGCCGACGCCGCGGGCCGCGCCCTGTTTGCGCAGTGGTGCAAGGATGCCGGATGCACCATGGGTGTGGATCAGATGGGTACCATGTTTGCCATGCGCGCGGGCACTGATCCCGATGCCTTGCCGGTTTATATGGGCTCGCATCTGGACACCCAGCCGACGGGCGGCAAATACGACGGGGTTTTGGGGGTGCTTGCCGGACTGGAGGTCGTGCGCACGCTTAATGATCTGGATATCCAGACCAAACACCCGATCGTTGTCACCAACTGGACCAATGAAGAGGGCACGCGCTTTGCCCCTGCGATCCTTGCTTCGGGCGTTTTTGCGGGCAAACACGGGCTTGATTGGGCCTATGACCGCGTCGATGCGGCGGGCCTGCGGTTCGGCGATGAACTGGCCCGTATCGGCTGGAAGGGCGACGAGGCCACCGGCGCGCGCAAGATGCATGCCTATTTCGAGCTGCACATCGAACAGGGCCCGATCCTTGAGGCAGAGGGCGTCGATATCGGCGTTGTCACCCATGCGGTGGGCCAGCGCTGGATCGAATGCACAATCACCGGCAAGGAAAGCCATACCGGCACAACCCCGATGCCGCTGCGCCGCAATGCAGGGCTTGGGCTGGCGCGGGTCACCGAACTGGTCCATGCGGTGGCGATGAAACATCAGCCCGATGCGGTTGCCGCCATCGGGCACGTGGATATCTACCCCAATTCGCGCAATATCATCCCCGGACGTGCTGTGTTCACGATTGATATGCGCACCCACCGTCTGGATATCCTGCACGCAATGGAGGCCGAAATTCTGGAACGCGCGCCGCAGATTTGCGCCGAGATCGGGCTGGGTTTCGCGTCCGAGATCGTCAGCCAATATGACCCGCTGGCCTTTGATCAGGGTTGCGTTTCTGCCGTGCGCGACGCGGCAAAGCGGCTGGGCTACAGTCATCGCGACATCATTTCGGGGGCGGGCCATGACGCCTGCCAGATCAACAACGTGGCCCCCACGGGCATGATCTTTTGTCCCTGTGTGGACGGGTTGAGCCACAACGAGGCCGAGGAAATCACGCCGGACTGGGCCGCCGCCGGCACCGATGTGCTGTTGCATGCGGTGCTGGAAACCGCAGGGGTGGTCGATGTTTGATGTGATCGTCGTTGGCGCGGGCCTGATGGGCAGTGCGGCCGCGCGTCATCTGGCGCTGGGCGGTGCAAAGGTTGCATTGGTCGGGCCTGCCGAACCGGATGACAAACAGGCCCATCAGGGTGTCTTTGCCAGCCATTATGACGCCGCGCGCATCACCCGCAAGCTGGACAGCCGCCCCAACTGGGCGCGGTTTTCGCAAGCAGCTATCGGACGTTATGCGGAAATTGAACAGGCTGGCGGGCGACGTTTTTTCACCCCTGTCGGCGCGTTGATTGCGGGTCCCGAACAGGGCGAGGGGCGTGATTTCATCCAGACTGTCCAGCACAATGCGCAAGCCGACGGGGTCAGCCACACGGCCCTGCGCGGCGACGCCCTGCGTGCGCGGTTCCCCTATTTTGATTTTCCGGACGGCACATTGGCCCTGCACGAGCCCGAGGCCGCGGGATGGATCGACCCCCGCGCCCATGTCCACGCCGAAATTACTGCTGCCGCCGCTCTGGGTGTTGCGGTTTATCGCACAGAGGTCGCGCGGCTGGTCGAAACCCCCGATGGCGTGCGGGCCCATTGCGCCGACGGGCAGGTGATTGGCGGGGCCAAAGCCATCGTTGCTTGTGGCGCCTTTTCCAAGGCAGAGGGGCTGCTGCGAGAGCCTCTGCCGCTGACGGTTTATGGCCGGACTATCGCGTTTTTCGAACTGGACGCGGCAGAGGCCGCACGGTTGGCACGTATGCCCTCGGTCATTTACCTGCCGCCTGATCTGGTCACTGATCCCTATATTCTGCCGCCTGTGCGCTATCCGGACGGCAAGACCTACATCAAGATCGGCGGTGATCCCGCAGATCGTGAATTGCGCAATCTGGACGAGATGAAGGACTGGTTCCGCACCGATGGCGACCCGCAGGTCGGGGAGTTTCTGGAGGCGTTGCTGACAGGCTTGATGCCTGATCTGGCTTATCGTGCGGTCACGACGGGCAGTTGCGCCACCTGTTTCACGCCGCACGGCAATCCGCTGATTTATCATCAGACAGACCGCCTGATGGCGCTGACGGCGGGCAATGGCGCGGGCGCGAAATGTGCGGATGAACTGGGGCGGTTGGGGGCCCTGGTCGCGTCAGGCGGTACGATCCCGCGCGATGTCTATGACGGTGTGTTTGACGCTTAGGTCTTCGGGTTCATCTCGTTATATGTTGGCAGCAGGTCGTTTCTGGCCGGTGTCGCCGCATAGACGCCACGCGCAATCGCGCGGCTAAGGCAGACGGCGGCGGCGGCCGCGATTTCGCGGAATTGGGTTTGATCGACAGGGGTGTCAGTGCCGGTTGCCACCCCGAATACCAGATCGCCATCCAGCGGCGTGTGCGACGGCACAATCGCCCGCGCCATCCCGTC
>JBFEQR010000410.1:0-2722 GCA_041549425.1 Yoonia sp.
GCCAAGCTAGCGCTTTGACAGGCCCGTGTCATGTCGGAAAGGGGCTGCCCTCAGAGTGTTTTGGCCAGCGTACGCAGTTGGACTTTCTGGATTTTGCCAGTGGACGTCTTTGGAAGTTCCTGAAACACCACCTTTTTCGGCCATTTGAAGCCCGCAAGCCGTCACCGTGCAAAGGCAATGATCTCGGCCTCATCCGCCGATGCACCATCCTTGAGTTCGACAAAGGCGCAAGGCACCTCGCCCCATTTTTCGTCCGGCTTGGCCACGACCGCGCAGAGGTTTACAGCGGCATGGTGCATCAAGGCGCCTTCCACTTCGACCGAGCTGATGTTTTCCCCGCCCGAGATGATGATATCCTTGGCCCGATCGGAAATCTGGATCGACCCGTCGGGGTGCTGGATCGCGATGTCTTCGGAATGGAAGTACCCGCCCGCAAACGCTTTTTCCGTCGCCTCGGGGTTTTTGAGATACCCTTTCATCACCGCATTGCCGCGCATCACAATCTCGCCTTGGGTTTTGGCATCGGGCGGGATCTGCCCCATGTGCTCGTCCACGACGGTGACGTCTTCCATCATCGGGAATGCCACGCCCTGACGTGCCTTGATGGCTGCCTGTTCGTCCTCGGGAAGTGCGTCCCACGCGCTGTCCCAGATGCATTCGGTCACGTGGCCATAGGTTTCCGTCAGCCCGTAGACCTGTTTGACGTTGAACCCCAACTTGCCGATTGCCGACAATGTCGCGGGGGCAGGGGGCGCACCTGCGGTAAACACCTGCACGGTGTGGTTAAAGGCGCGGCGTTCTTCGTCTTTGGCGTTGACCAGCAGGTTCAGCACGATGGGCGCACCGCCGAAATGCGTGACCTTTTCGGTCCCGATGGCATGGTAGATCGCTTTGGCAGTGATATCGCGGCAGCAGACCGCGGTGCCGCCAAGTGCGGGCAACATCCATGTATGGTTCCAGCCGTTGCAATGAAACAGCGGCACGATTTGCAGGTATTTCAGGAAAAGCGGCAGTTCCCAGCTAATCGGCGTGCCCATCGTCATCATGTAAGCGCCGCGATGGTGATAGACGACGCCTTTGGGCCGTCCCGTGGTGCCGGATGTGTAGTTCAGTGCAAGGCTTTCCCATTCGTCCTGCGGCAAGATCCACGCGAAATCGGGATCGCCCGTGGCAAGGAAATCTTCATAGTCCTGCTGTTCGCCCATGGCATGCACACCGGCCTCGTCGTCGGGCACTTCGATGATCAGGGGGGGCGTGCCTTCCATCTGTTCGGTGGCAGCCATCGCCAATGGCAGGAACTGGCTGTCGACAAGCGCGACTTTGGCCTCGCCGTGGTCGAAGATGTAGGCGACCGTATCCACATCAAGGCGCGTGTTGATCGTGTTCAGCACCGCACCACAGGCGGGCACACCGAATGCGGCCTCTGATTGGGCCGGAATGTTGGGCAGCAGGGTGGCCACGACATCACCGGGCTGCACGCCCACCTTCACCAAGGCCGAGGCAAGGCGCGACACGCGGCGGTAATATTTGGCATAGGTCATGCGGGTCTTGCCATAGACCACGGCCTCTCGGTCGGCAAAGACCAAGGCCGCCCGTTGAAGATGTGAAAGAGGTGTCAGCGGCACATAGTTTGCCGCCCGTTTGCCCAAACCGGTTTCGTCGCGCATCCAGCCCATGTCGCACCCTCGCTTTTGGTGTCACTTCGATGGGGGAGTATTGCGACAACGCGTCCGTTTGGAAAGTCAAAATCCGCGATTTGCATGGTGCACCCCCCTTATCAAAGGGGGTGCACTGTCGATATCAGGCTGCTTTGTCAGTTGCAGCGAAGCGTTTGTAGAACTCTTGCCCCTTGTCGGCCATGTCGCGCAGCAACGCCGGCGTTTTGAAACGGTCGCCGAATTCTGCGGTCAACTGGTCGCAACGCTCTGCCGCGTAGGGTGCGCCGATCATGTCCAGCCAGCTGAACGGACCGCCCGACCAAGGCGCAAAGCCCCAGCCAAGGATCGCGCCCACATCGCCTTCGCGGATGTCCTCCAGCACGTTTTCTTCCAGTGCACGCACAGCTTCCAGCACCTGTGCGAACAACAGACGGTGCTGCACAGTGATCAGGTCAGGCTGATCTTCGGCCACGGGATATTGCGCGGCCAGACCTTCCCAAAGGCCCTGACGCTTGCCCTTTTCGTCATAGCTGTAGAAACCCGCGTTGGATTTGCGCCCCAGACGGTTCTGGTCGAACATCCAGAACAGGACCTCGTCCACTTCGCCGTCAGGATAGGCATCGCCCATCGCCGCCTTGGTCGCCTTGGCGATTTTCACGCCCAGATCGACAGAGGTTTCATCGACCAGTTGCAGCGGACCCAGCGGCATACCGACCAGTTTGGCGGCATTCTCGATCAGGGCCGGTGCGACACCTTCCTTCACCATACGAATGCCTTCGTTGATGTAAGGAATGATGCAGCGGTTGGCGTAGAAAAAGCGTTCGTCATTGACGACGATCGGGGTCTTCTTGATCTGGCGCACATAGTCCAGCGCCTTGGCCACAGCCACATCGCCGGTCTGTTTGCCCTTGATGATTTCCACCAGCAGCATCTTGTCGACGGGGGAAAAGAAGTGGATGCCGATGAACTTTGCAGGGTCCTGCGACGCCTTCGCCAGTTCCGTGATCGGCAGGGTCGAGGTGTTGGTCGCAAAGATGCAATCGGGGCCGGTGACGGCCTGCACC
>JBFEQR010000411.1:0-2720 GCA_041549425.1 Yoonia sp.
GATTTCATCGCGTGCACCAGCATTGGCGCACCCGCGATCGGGTGCAGCACTTTTGGCAAGTCGGAATTCATGCGCGTGCCCATGCCTGCGCCAAGGATAATCAGTGCGGTTGCCATTCTGGCCTCAATGCTTGTTCTTTGTGCGACTTCTACTGCCCTTTGCGATTATCACAAGGGCAGGGGGTTCACATCAGTTTTCATGGCGTTACAGAGTAAAGAAATCATGAAGGACACCGGAATGAGCAAACGTACAGTCATCTTCGATCTAGACGGCACCTTGGCCGACACCAGCGGCGATCTGATCGCGGCGGCCAATACCTGCTTTCGCGGGCTGGGGCTGGGCGATCTGCTGGACCATGCGACAGATGCCGCCACAGCCCTGCGCGGTGGGCGGGCCATGTTGCGTCTGGGTTTTTCGCGGGTGGACGGCTTTGGCGAGGCCGAGGTCGACGGCCAGTATCCTGTGCTTCTTGCAGCCTATGCCGAAGACATCGACACACATACGGTCATGTATCCCGGTGCGATGGACGCGGTCGAGCGTCTGTTGATGGCGGATTACGCGGTCGGCATTGCGACAAACAAACCCGAAGGTCTGGCCGAAACACTGATGACCAGCCTTGGCGTGCGCGATGCTTTTGCATCGCTGATCGGGGCCGATACGCTGCCCGTGCGCAAACCTGATCCCGAACACCATTTTGAAGCGGTGCGCCGTGCGGGCGGCGATCCCGCGCGTTCGCTTCTGGTCGGGGACACCGCGACAGACCGTGATACGTCACGCAATGCAGGTGTGCCTTCTGTTCTGGTCACCTTCGGCCCGGGGCGGGACGACGTGCTGGCCCTTGATCCAGAAGCCACGATTGACGGATATGACCAGCTTGACGAGGTCGTCGCGCGTTTGATCGGGTGAATTGGCCTTATGGGCTGTGCGCAAGTGGCCCTTTGACGCGGAGGCGAACTGCATGAATGATAGGCTCATGACAGAGATATTTACCGGCAGCTTCACCCAGCAGGAACCGATCCCCGATGAAGGCATCGCCGCGGCGAACGCCGTGATGCAATCGGGGCGCCTGCACCGCTATAACACCAGCGGCGACGAAATCGCCGAAACCGCACTGCTGGAAGAGGAATTCGCGGCCAGCGTCGGCGCGAAATACTGTCTTGCCGTCGCTTCTGGCGGCTATGCGATGACAACGGCCTTGCGCGCCTCTGGCGTCCGGCATGGCGACAAGGTCCTGACCAACGCTTTCACGTTGGCCCCTGTGCCCGGTGCGATTGCTGCGGTGGGCGGGGTGCCGGTCTTTGTCGGCGTGACCGAAGATCTGGTGATCGACCTTGATGATCTGGCCGCCAAGCTGGATCAGGCGCGGGTTCTGCTGCTCAGCCATATGCGCGGCCATATCTGCGATATGGACCGGCTGATGGCCATGTGCGACGCCGCTGGCGTGACTGTGATCGAGGATTGCGCGCACACGATGGGGGCGGCATGGAACGGCGTTCCCAGCGGGCGCTGGGGGCGGTTCGGGTGCTATTCCACGCAGACCTACAAACATATCAATTCGGGCGAGGGTGGTCTGCTGATCGGCGACGGGGCCGAGGACATGGCCCGCGCCATCATGCTGTCGGGCAGTTATATGCTGTTTGAAAAACACCGCGCGGCCCCGCCCGTCGAAACCTTTGCGCAGATCAAATATGAAACCCCCAATATCTCGGGGCGCATGGACAATCTGCGCGCGGCCATCCTGCGTCCGCAACTGCGCGACCTTGCCACGCAGGCGAAACGCTGGAACGACCGCTATAGCGTGTTGGAAAACGGCCTGACCGGCACTGCGGGGATGCGGCTGATCCCGCGCCCTGAGAAAGAACAGTTTGTGGCCTCGTCTTTCCAGTTTCTTCTGCTGGACTGGGACAAGGATGCGGTAAACGCTGTGCTGTCGCGCTGTGCGGCACGCGGGGTCGAGCTGAAATGGTTCGGCGGGGCAGAGCCCAAGGGCTTCACCTCGCGCTATGACAGTTGGCGCTATGCGCCGTCAGAACCCATGCCTGCGTCCGACCGCGTTTTGGCGGGTGTGGTGGACATGCGTCTGCCGCTGACCTTCAGCTTGGAAGACTGCGCCCTGATCGCACGGATCATCAAGGCCGAGGTATCGGCTGTCTATCAGGCCGCAGCCGCGACAGCCTGAGCGCCGGAAAACCGCGCTGCGGGTTTTTGACTGGACAGGATCGTTGCCCGCGCTCTATTAATGAACAAGCGTTCAATTAATCCGGAGCCACCCATGTTTCACGCCTCAATGCGTTTTGATCTGGGCGATGACGTCAATGCACTGCGCGATATGGTGCATGACTGGGCGCAGACCCGCGTCAAGCCGATGGCGGCCGCGATTGACCGCGACAATGTCTTTCCGCCGGAACTCTGGCCGGAAATGGGCGCGCTGGGCCTGCTGGGGGTCACGGTTCCCGAAACCTATGGCGGCGCGGGCATGTCCTATCTGGCGCATGTGGTGGCGATCGAGGAAATCGCGCGGGCCAGTGCTTCGGTCAGCTTGTCCTACGGTGCGCATTCCAACCTTTGCGTGAACCAGATCAATCTGAACGGCACCGACGCACAAAAGGCGAAATATCTGCCGCGCCTGATTTCCGGTGAACACGTCGGCGCGCTGGCCATGTCAGAGGCGGGGGCGGGATCGGACGTGGTGTCGATGACCCTGCGTGCGGAAAAGCGGA
>JBFEQR010000412.1:0-2699 GCA_041549425.1 Yoonia sp.
ATGCACCACGGCCTCTTCATAGCGGCCCAACTGGAAATAGACCCAGCCCAGACTGTCCACGATGGCGCCGTTGTCAGGACGCGCCGCCGCTGCGGTCTCAATCATCGCCAACGCCTCGTCCATTTTTTCGCCGCGTTCGACCAGCGAATAGCCCAGATAATTCAACACCTGCGGCTGATCGGGGCGCAAGGAAAGGGCGGCACGGAAATCCGCCTCTGCGCCGGGCCATTCGTCAAGCTGATGATGGGCAATGCCACGGGTGTAATAGACAAACCATTTGGCGGCACTGGTGTCATCGTAAAGGTCCAACGCGCGGGTATAGGCGGATTTCGCGGCCTCGAAACGGTCCGCCTGCCGCAGATCGTCACCCTTGGCGGCCCAAACCTCTGGGCGGTCGGGATAGCTGCGGGTTAGGGCCTCCAGCACTTCAATGGCGGCATCAAGACGGTCAGCAGAGGCAAGCACTTCGGCGCGCCCCAACTCGGCCGCCAGAAAGGCGGGATCGTCGGGGGCGACCTTGCTAAAGGTCTCGTTGGCCAACTCAAACTGGCCCAGCCCTTCCAGCAGATTGCCTGCAGTCAGGATCGCCTGCGCGTTTTCGGGCCACAGATGCATGGCGGCGCGGGCATAAAGCAGTGTGAAATCATCGGGGGCATCACCGTCCAGAATACTGGCGACGGTCAGATACAGGTCGGCCAGCCCCTGCATCGGGGTGCGCACCGCGCTGTAAGCCACAGAGTCCCCTGCCGCCAGATCAGCACGCAAAAGCGCCAGACCCGGATCAAGCTGGTTGCCGAAAACGCGGTCCATGAATGCGACCGCTGCTTCGTTCTCGCCCAACTGGCTGAGGATTTGCGCATAGGCGATGACACTTTGGCGGCTCAGGCGCATACCGCGGTTGTCATTGAAGATCGCCGCCGCCGCCTCGAAATCGCCCATGGAGGCCAGCGCATAGGCTTTGTGGGTCAGGGCATAATCGGCCAGACCGTCCTGCGCGGCTGCCGCATCAAAGCTTTCGAGCGCGCGGCTGATGTCGCCTGCGCCCAGATGCGCCCAGCCCCGCGACAGGTTATCGACCAAGGGGCCGATATTGAGTCCGTTATCAAGCGCCGACAAAAGGGCATCCCAATCACCTGCCTTGGCTTCCTGCGCACTGAGCGTCAGGAAAACCACGGGGCTGTCGGAACCGGCTGCCAGTAAAGTCTGCGCCACCGGCACGGCCCGCGTGAACTGCCCCAAAGCCACAAGCGCACCAAGCGTGGTTTCCTGCAACAACCGATTGTCGGGATCGGCCAGCAGACCTTTGGTCAGATACCGCGCGGTGGTCGTGAAATCATTGGCCATAATGGCCTGCCGCGCGGCCAGATAGGCCCCTGCGTCAATATCGGCAACGACAGGGGTCGCACCAAGTGTCAGCCCTGCAAGACACGCTGCCGAAATTGTTCTCTTGAATGCCAATGCCCTATACCCTTTGCCTGTGATTTGCGTACCCTATCCAGACCATGCATGGCATGTAAATCACACAAAACCGTGACGGCAAAAGGGGGCTTTTTCCGGCCTGCTTGCGGATTGCAGGAACCAGATCGCGCAAAAACAAAAGGACAGGCCGTCCGGCCCGTCCGCTTGCCCTGCCAATACTGCCCGCACGCGCCTATTCATTATGGCGCTTCACGTTAAGGGTGATTCTAGACGAATCAGTGATTCGCCGTCAACAACTGATTCGCTGCGGGCTTAACTTGTCGGCACATAAACGCGGCAAAGCGGATCGACAGGGGTCGGGCTGACCAGAAAAGGCGTTTCGGGCGGCATCCCGCTTTCTTCGATCCATTGCCCGTTGAGGCAGAAATCCTGCGCATGATTGCCAAGGTTGAAGCCGAAACCGGGTGTGCCGCAATCGTTGGCGTTTCCATCGGCATTCCACGCCTGACTGACCCCCAGTCCGATCGCTCCGGGCGTCAGAAATTCCCGTGTGGCGGGGTCAAACCTCAATAACCAGCTATCGTCGTCGTCGCGCGTGGCCATATCCCATTTGCCCAGCAATCCGCCGTTCAGATATCCGGCGATCCTGAACAGGGTGACATCATCTTGCGTCACCAGCGGTTTGTTCAGGGCAGCGGGATCAAGGCTCATTTGTCCGGCCATGGTATAGCCGTTGTCGCCTTGCCAGCAGAAATAGTAGTCCACCGCATTGGCTTGTGTCGCAACTAGCGACAGGACAGACAGGGTTGCGCGTATCATGCGCCGTTCTCGCGCATCACGTGGCCCGCCAGATACAGTGATCCGCAAATCAATATCCGTGCGTGCGGGTCCTTGGCGGTGATGGCCGCAATCGCATCGCGCACATTGGGTGCCACATCCGCCACAAGCCCTGCGGCACGCGCTTGCGCGGCGGTTTCAGCGGCGGGCAGGGTGTTGATCTCGTCGGGGATCGACACCGCCGTCAGCGTCGCGGCCACCTCGCCCAAGGGGCGCAGATACCCCGCGATGTCCTTGGTGTTCAGCATCCCGCAGACCAGATGGGTCGGGCGCTTTGGCTGGGCGCGCAAAGTATCGGAATGCGCGCGACCCGCCGCCGGATTGTGACCCCCGTCCAGCCAGAGTTCGGCAGGGGCCGCCAGATCGACCAATGGCCCCTCTGTCAGTTTTTCCCTCCTCGCGGGCCAATAGGCACGGGTCACCACGGCCTCGCAGGCGGCTTC
>JBFEQR010000413.1:0-2657 GCA_041549425.1 Yoonia sp.
TTCGATGCCGGAGCCGTCCTCGATATAGATGCGGTTGACCTGTTTGCCTGCCGGACCCGTCTGGTGTGTGACCAATGTGCGGCCCAGCATCTTTTTGGCCTCTTGTGCGGCCTCTTCTACGGATTTGGCAAGGCGCACGCCGCCTGCTTCGCCTGCGTCGGCCTCTTTGAATTTGCCTTTGCCGCGGCCACCGGCGTGGATTTGCGCCTTGACGACCCAGAGCGGTCCGTCCAGTTCGCCTGCGGCAGTTTTGGCATCTTCGGCGCGTGTGACCGGACGACCGTCAGAGACGGGCGCGCCATAGCTGCGCAGTAAAGCTTTGGCCTGATATTCGTGAATGTTCATAAGGCAATTCCAATTTGGCTACGTTTCAAACAGCCTAAACACGAAAAAATCCCAGTTTCTAAGAGAAAAATGCCAAACCGCCGGAAAAAGATACATTTGTGATCACACGCGAAAAATCTGTGATCACAAATTGGCGCTCAACCGGATTGTGTTCAGTTTTATGCAGTTTTCAAAGATTCGGCGCGATGCTAGCAAAGGCACATGGCAGGGACAAAACAGACGTGGGCCGTGGTTGCAACGGTGGACGAGCATCCCGACCTCGTGCGCACCTTCGTCGCGTGGCATCTGCATCTTGGGGCGTCAGAGGTGCATCTTTACTTTGACCGCCCCGACGATCCGGCGGCCGAGATGGTCCGTGCGTTGCCGCAGGTGCGGGTGTGTTTGTGCGATGCCGCCCATTGGCGGCGGCTGGGCAAGCGCCGTCCTGACAAGCACCAGATCAGGCAGCTGCACAATGCGACCGACGCCTATGCCAAGACCCGCGCCGATTGGCTGCTGCACTGTGATGCGGACGAATACCTGTGGCCTGCGCTGCCGGTTGCCGATCATCTGGCGGAGGTCGATCAGGGCGTTGAAGCTGCGGTCGTGCCTGTCGCGGAACGCTGTTTTGTGTCTGATGCGGGCACGAAAACAGTGTTTGACGGCGTGTTCCGCCGTCCTGCGACGGGAAAATCCGGAAAGGATGTTCTGACCCAGCGGGGGTTGACCGGCCATGCCATCGGCAAGACGTTCACGCGGGCAGGGCGGGGGTGTCAAATCTCGATCCACCGGCCCCAGCGCGAGGTGCCGCCTGTCGCGTTGGCACCCTTGTCGGGGGTGGCACTGCTGCATTTTGACGGGCTGACCGCGTTGCATTGGGTCTACAAGCTGCTGCGCAAGGCCGATGCCTTTGCCCATCACAACGGCATGCCCCCCGCGCCCCAGCGGCAGCGGCAGATTGAAGCGGTCCTTGAGGATCCGATGGCGGGCCTTGCGCTGTATCACCGGTTGAAAGTGCTGACGCCTGCGCAGGCCAAGGCGCTTGCCACGCAGGATCTGTTGCTGCACGTCAATTTTGACCCCGCGGCGGCATTGCAGGCGATCTTTGGCGAAAGCGATCTGCTGCGTCCTGCGGATTCTGACCGATGGTTGTGCCAGCAAAAGGTGGATGCCTTTCCGGTGCTGGGGCTTATTCAGCAAAAGCATGTGTAAGACGGCATTGCCGCTGTCGCGTGTGACGTCGGCGTTACTATCGCACCAGTGGTCGGCTGTTTTGATCGTGCCTCTCCCGCGTCACAGGCTATGTTGCAAAAACAAAGGCGCCACTGGGGCGCCTTTGCTGGATTTCGTAATATGAGGCTAGGCTTAGCTAAGGCTGTCGTCGATGCCTTTGCAGGCTGCGACCAGACCTTTGACGGCGTCGACGGATTTGTCGAACATCGCCTGCTCTGACTTGTTCATCTTGATTTCGACCACGCGCTCGACACCGCCGGCACCGATGATGGTGGGCACGCCGACGTAAAAACCGTCAAGCCCGTAAGCGCCGTCCACATGGGCCGCACATGGCAGCAGGCGTTTTTGGTCCTTGAGGTAGGCCTCGGCCATTTCGATGGCAGAGGCGGCAGGCGCATAGAATGCGGAACCGGTTTTCAGCAGGCCCACGATTTCGGCACCGCCGTCGCGGGTGCGCTGCACGATGGCGTCCAGCTTTTCCTGTGTGGTCCAGCCCATGTCGACCAGATCGGGCAGGGGGATACCGGCGACGGTGGAATAACGCGTCAGCGGCACCATCGTGTCGCCGTGCCCGCCCAGAACAAAGGCTGTCACGTCGCGCATGGAGACATTGAATTCATCCGCAAGGAAGTGGCGGAAACGTGCGCTGTCCAGCACACCGGCCATGCCGCAGACTTTTTCCGCAGGCATGCCAGAGAATTCGCGCAGCGCCCAAACCATCGCGTCCAGCGGGTTTGTGATGCAGATAACAAAGGCGTTAGGCGCGTGTGCTGCGATGCCTTCGCCCACGGATTTCATAACCTTGAGGTTGATGCCCAGCAGGTCATCGCGGCTCATCCCGGGTTTGCGGGCGACACCGGCGGTGACGATACAGACATCTGCGCCTGCGATATCGGCGTAATCATTTGTGCCTTTGAAGCTGCCATCGAATTTGGCGGCAGGGCCGGATTCGGCGATATCAAGCGCCTTACCTTGCGGGATACCTTCCGCGATGTCGAAAAGCACAACATCGCCGAGCTCTTTGACAGCAGCGAGGTGTGCAAGCGTGCCGCCAATTTGTCCGGCGCCGATAAGGGCGATCTTGGGTCTGGCCATTGAAA
>JBFEQR010000414.1:0-2646 GCA_041549425.1 Yoonia sp.
ACAAGCCCAAGCGTGTCAAGATAGACATGCGGGTTCAACCACGTGAAGGCCGCACCCGTCGCCAGTGTAGCCTATAACCCGCCGGTTTGGCCGGCCAGTTGCATGGCATATTCACCCCGCCACGCAGCCCGAAACCGCGTTGCGCCGTAAACCAGCAGGAACGCGGCACCGCCCCATGCCATGATCTGCGGCAAAAGCGGATAGAGCCCGACGATATAGCTGAAACCCAAGACACCCGCCGCAATCAAGAGCGCGTCAGACCCCGCACACAGCAGGCACAACCAGAACACATGGGCGCGGGCCAGCCCCTGCCGCAGGACAATGGCATTCTGCGCACCAATGGCAAGGATCAGCGCAAAGGCTGTGGCAAAACCCGTCAGGGCAGGGGTCAGCATGGCCTAGTCCGTCTTGGCAGGCAGCTCGGGCACGTCCTGAGTATTCGGATAGACAAGACCTGCAGAAATGACCAGTTTGGCTGCGTCCTCGACCGTCATATCCAGCGGTTTCACATCGTGTTTTGGCAAGAATAGCAGGAACCCCGACGTCGGGTTCGGGGTGGTTGGCAAAAACACGGTCACGACCGGTTCGCCATCGCTTAACTTGGTGTCGATCTCGCCTTTGGCATTGGTGGAAATGAAGGCAATCGCCCAGATACCACGACGGGGATATTCCACCAGACAGGCTTTGTCGAAGGATGTATCGCGCTGGGAAAAGACCGTCTCGGCGATTTGTTTGACAGCATTGTAGATCGAACGGACAACGGGGGTGCGATCTACCAGACGCTCGCCAATGCCGATAAAAGACCGTCCGATCAGACCCTTGCCGATCCAGCCCACCAGAATGGTGAAAATCAGGAAGACCACGACGCCGACACCGCGCACGTTCACGGTAATTTCATTCCCCGGCTCGCGGCCCAGAATGCGGTTGATCAGTTCTTCGGGATGATAGGCTTGCGGTACGAAGGGCCAGACCCAGCTATCAACCCAGCCGACAACGGTCCAGATTAGCCAGATGGTCATCCCGATTGGTGCGACAATGATCAGACCGGCAAGGAAGTTGCTGCGCAGGCGTGCAAAAATACCGGGCTTGCTGCGCTTGGCGTGATCGTCGTGAAGTGGATCGTTCATCTGTGATGTTCCGAAATAGCGGCCTGCGTAACACTTATGATGTGCTTTGCCACACAGCAAGGATTGCCGCATGCGGCCCCGCGTTATTTGCCGAAAGCGCGCGCAATTTGTGCAGCCAGCCGCGCATTATTGCGCACCAGTGCAATATTTGCGGTGAGCGAGCGGCCTTGCGTCAACTCGAAAACCCGTCCCAAAAGGAACGGCGTGACGTCTTTGGCACTGATCCCTTGGGCTTCGGCCTCGGCCAGGGCCTGTGTGATCAGCGGCTGCAACTCTGCGGCGGGGATTTCGGCCTCTTTCGGGATCGGATTGGCGACCAGTTGCCCCCCCGCAATCCCCATGGCTGCGCGCATGATCTGGGCCTGCGCAATCGCCTCTGGCGTATCCATGCGCAACGGGGCTGCCATGTCAGAGGTGGCCGACCAGAACGCGGGCAAAACGTCCTGCCCGTAGACGATGACCGGCACACCCAGTGTTTCCAGCACCTCGAATGTCTTGGGCAAATCCAGAATGGCCTTGGCGCCCGCAGCGACGACGGTCACAGGCGTCTGCGCGAGTTCCTGCAAGTCAGCAGAGATATCAAAGCTGAGTTCGGCACCCCGATGCACACCCCCGATGCCGCCGGTGGCAAAGACATGGATGCCCGCCAGATGTGCCGCGATCATCGTGGCTGCCACGGTTGTGGCACCGGTGCCACCGGTGGCAATACAGGCTGCCAAATCGGCGCGGGACAGTTTCGCGACATTCTGCGCCTGACCCAATGCCTCTAGCTGGGTCGGCTCAAGCCCCAGATGCAAAGTCCCGTCAAGCACCGCGATGGTGGCTGGCACCGCACCGGCTGCGCGCACATCATCCTCGACCAGACGTGCAGTCTCGACGTTCTGGGGATAAGGCATGCCGTGAGTTATGATCGTGCTTTCAAGTGCGACAATCGCTTGACCGTCTGCGCAGGCGCGGGCCACCTCGGCGGCATAGGTGATAGGGATCATAAGGGGGTCTCTCCTGATACATAGGTGGCTGCGGCGTTCAGCGCCCGCGTCAATGCGGCGGCACGGTCAAGACCTTGCGCCTCTGATGCGATGTGCGCAGCCATAAAGGTGTCGCCCGCGCCGGTGACGCGCGTGACCATGACCGGCGGCGGGGTGTGGGTGATGATGTCGCCTGCTGTGCCTTCGGCCGCGGCCTTGCCGCCGTCGGTGACCAGCACACGGTGCGCACCGCGCGCGATCAGACCGGCCGCGGCCTCTGCCGATCCGTCAAATGTGGTCTGGCACAGTAATCCGGCTTCCTCGAGATTGACATAAAGCGTGGCCGATGGGTGGCCCAGAACCGCCAGCAACCGCACGGCCTTGCCCGGAGACGCTGGCGCGACACGCAAGTCGGCCTTTGCAAAGAGGGGCGAGGCCGCAATCGTCTGCAACAGTTCGACCGTCAGGTTGCCGTCCAGTGCGACAGGCCCTTCAAAAGGGGCCGCCGCCGATCCCAGTGCACCATCGGCAAGCGCATGAAGGATCTTTTC
>JBFEQR010000415.1:0-2637 GCA_041549425.1 Yoonia sp.
GAGCGCGCGCTGAAACCGGGTGGGCAGCTGGCTGTTGTGACCTTTCATTCGGTCGAGGACCGGATGGTCAAACGTTTCTTGCAGGCACGGTCGGGCAATACCGCCAATGCCAACCGCTATGCGCCCGAGACCGCACAGATCACCCCCGCTTTTCGCATTGAAAAGCGCAAGGCCATCGGACCGGACGAACAGGAACTGGCGGAAAACCCGCGCTCAAGGTCTGCCAAACTGCGTGTCGCGATCCGCACGGATGCACCGGCGCAGGATATCGACCCTGCCGATCTGGGCATGCCGATGAAAAAGAAGAAGGGAGGCAGGTAAATGCGTGGTTTGTTTTATGTTTTGGCCGCTCTTGGTGTGATGGCGCTTGCCTTCTGGGCCTATCAGGAGAACTACAAGACACAGGCGGCCATCGCGGATGTGCGTGATCTACACCGTGAAATCGGGGCCGCGCATGAACGTCTGGGGGTTTTGCGCGCGGAATGGGCCTATTTGAACCGGCCTGACCGTCTGGCCGATCTTGCTGATCTGAATTTTGACCGTCTGGGGCTTTTGCCGCTGATGCCGGATGCCTTTGGGCGCGTGGACCAGATCATTTACCCCCTTCCGCCGATCCTGCCGATCACCGACCCGATCGAGCTGTCCTCGGACATGTTTGACGCCTCGGGGAACGACCTATGATCCGGACCCCGCTTCGCCCGCTTGCCAGCGTCCTGCGTGCCCGCGCAAAGGGCGAAAACCCCGACGCAATCGAAGCCGAGAACCGCGCCCGCCGCCATGAGGCGATGGCCGACAAACAGCGCCAGCGCGCCGAGGGGCGGTTACTGGTCCTCGGTCTTGCGTTCTTTTGTGCCTTCGGGGTGATCGGGATGCGGATGGGCACGCTTGCCTCCTCTGTTCCCGAAGAGCCCCGCGCGGCAGTGGCGGGCAATCCGATTATCGGTCAACGCGCTGATATCGTGGACCGCAACGGGCGTATTCTGGCGACCAACCTGCAAACCCATTCGCTTTATGCCCACCCGCAAGACATGATTGATCCTGCGCGTGCCGCCAAAGGGCTGGCCGCGATCTTCCCCGAACTTGATGAAAAAGAACTGTTCGCCGAATTCACCGGCAACCGGCGTTTCTTGTGGATCAGACGGCAGATCAGCCCCGAACAGATGCAAGCCGTGCATGATATCGGCTCTCCGGGATTGCTGTTCGGCCCGCGCGAGATGCGCCTTTACCCCAATGGCCCGATTGCCGCCCATATCCTTGGCGGTGCCAGCTATGGACGCGAAGGGGTGGCCAGCGCAGAGGTTATTGGCGTGGCAGGGGTTGAACGCCAGTTCGACGGTTTCCTGCGTGATCCCGCCAATGAGGGTGCGCCGCTTGAACTGTCGCTTGATCTGACGGTCCAAGCCGCCGCCGAGCAGGTGCTGGCAGGTGGTATGTCGATCATGAACGCCAAGGGTGCGGCCTCGGTGCTGATGGACATCCACACGGGCGAGATTGTCTCGATGGTGTCGCTGCCCGACTTTGACCCCAACAATCGTCCCCGCGTGCTGACCTCGGGTGACCAGTCCGATAGTCCGCTGTTCAACCGCGCGGTGCAGGGCGTTTATGAACTGGGGTCGGTGTTCAAGATTTTTACCGTGGCACAGGGGATGAACCTTGGCCTTGTGAACCCCGACACGATGATCGACACCCAAGGCCCCTTGACGTGGGGACGCTTTCGCATTCGTGACTTCCATGACTACGGGCCGGAATTGAGCGCGACAGACGTCATTGTCGAAAGCTCCAACATCGGTACTGCACGCATCGCGATGCAGATCGGCGCAGAGCGGCAGCGCGAGTTTCTGGGCGATTTGGGTTTTCTGGAACCGACGCCACTGGAAATGGTCGAAGCCCCGACAGGTCGTCCGCTTCTGCCGCCGAACTGGTCTGAAATATCAACGATGACAATATCTTACGGTCATGGTCTGTCATCGTCGCCTGTGCATCTGGCCGCGGGTTATGCATCTCTTTTGAACGGTGGAACACGGGTAGAGCCGACACTTCTGCGGCGACATGATCCCGAAGTGGGCCCGCGTGTTGTCAGCGAAGCCGTCAGCGCCCGCGCCCGCGAGATGCTGCGGCAGGTGGTGGTCCGTGGCACGGCATCCTTTGGCGAGGTGCAGGGCTACGAAGTGGGCGGCAAGACCGGCACGGCGGACAAGCCGCGCGCGGCAGGCGGCGGCTATTACGATGACAAGGTAATTTCGACCTTTGCATCGGTCTTTCCGGCCAATGATCCGCAATATGTGCTGGTTGTGACGCTGGATGAACCTTCTGAAAACTCCGGCGCAGAGCCGCGCCGCACCGCTGGCTGGACCGCCGTGCCGGTCGCTGCGGAAATGATCCGCAGGGTCGCGCCGCTGCTTGGGCTCAGACCGCAAGTGGACAGGCCCCAATCGGTCGGTGTAACACTCACCGCAAACTAGGTGGGGACACGGGCGATGAAGACACTGGCAGAACTGGGGCTGACGGCGCAAGGCGGGGCCGAGGCGCAGGTTGCAGGACTGGCAGTGGATAGCCGCGAAGTCAGGGAAGGCTATCTATTTGCAGCGCTTCCGGGCGCGCAGGTCCATGGCGCCGAGTACATCCAGACCGCATTAA
>JBFEQR010000416.1:0-2636 GCA_041549425.1 Yoonia sp.
CCCCGCGCCATGCGTGATCGGCATTTGCGGGCTGGGCGATGTGATGACGGATTTTGCATCCATGACCCACGTCCATTTGCGCGCGATACCGTTTTCATAAACGTCGGTGTATTTCGAGGTTTCTTCGCGGCTTTCCACGGCCGTGTCGGTGACTTCGACGCGGCGCAGCCACTTGATCCACATGTTGCCTTCCCAGCCGGGAACAACCAGACGGACAGGATAGCCATGCTCCATGCGCAGTGCTTCGCCATTCGCCTTGAATGCGACCAGCACGTCATCCAGCGCCTTTTCCATGGGGATCGACCGGCCATTCGACGATGCATCCGCACCTTCGACATAGACCCATTTGTCAGAAAGATCGCCCGCAGCCTCCAGCCCCGCTTCACGCAGCAGCGTGCGCAGCGGGACGCCGGTGTATTCCATGTTGTGGATCATGCCGTGCGTGAACTGCGCGCCATTCAACTGCGCACCCGCCCACTCCATGCCGGTATTGGCCGCACATTCGCAGAAATAGACGTGGTTTTCGCGCGGCAGGCGCTCCAGATCGCTGTAGGTAAAGACCAAAGGACGATCAACCAGCCCGTTGATCATCAGCCGGTAGTCTTCCTTGGACAATTCGATCGCGCCGGAGTGGTGACGCTCAAACGCACAGCCTTGCGGCGTGATCGTCCCGTCCAGCGCGTGGATCGGGGTAAAGTTGATCGACGAAATCGGCGAGGCGGTCAGCCACTCCACATTGCGGCGCACAACGTCGCTCTCGAAACGGATCGGCAGGCCGTATGGGGTTTCATCGACACCGACGCCTGTGAAAGACGCCCAATCCTGCAATTCCGTAATCATTGGATCAGGTGTGCCTTGGGCAGCAGCCTGCCCCGCGACAGCTGCAGCGGGGATCGCTGCGGCAGACGTCAGGAAGTTGCGTCTGCTGAAGCCCGCACCTTTATCCTTGCTCTGCATCGTTTTCTCTCCTTTGTCCGGACAAACGCCAGCCGCCGTTAGGGGCGCACGTAGGCGTAGTCTTGTTCTTGCAATTCAATCAGGCGCACGACGCCGGAAGGGACGATCGTGGCTTCTTCCATCAAGGGCACGTCCTTGCCGACCTTGGCGATCATGGCACGATGTGTATTCGCGCACGCCGCAAAGCTGAGGTTTTCCATCTCGAGCGACATGGCCGAGATCCGTTCGGCGACGGGGCTACGATCAGGGAAGAACATGTTCAGACCCGGGCCGTAAGCCACGACTTCCACGATCACAGTATCACCCTGACTTTCATAATAGCGGGTGACATTTGTCACATTGTTCAGCGCCATATTCATGACCTGCGGATCATTTTGATTCACATGGAAGGCCACGCGACGTGTCTCACCCTGTGCAAAGGCAGGCATTGCCAGCACGCTGGCAACTGCAACGGCAGTAAGTGTCTTGAACATGGATTATCCTCCGTATTTGGCTCAGACCCCGACGACCTGAACAGATGTGTTGGGGGCGACAGAAACGGTGCCCTTGCCACGAATATGATCTTCAACGACATCCCAGATCGGCGGCCCTTGGGTGCCCTCATTCACCGAAGCCCAGCCAGCGACCACATAGGTCTTGGCCGGGTCAATGGCCTCGCCGGTTTTCAGCAAGGTCATCTCGGAAACGCGTTCACCGATCGGTTTGTTGATATCAATGCGGTAGCCCATGCCACCGACGCGCACCATGTCACCGCCCTGCTGGTAATAGGGATCGGTGTTGAACAGGTTGTCCGCCACGTCTTCCATGATGGTGTGAATGAATTCACCTGTCATTTCAGTGCGATACGCATTGGGATAGGTCATCGAGGTGACGTTCCAGATGTCTTCGCGGGTGATATCCTGACCGGGCATGATGGACGGCCCCCAGCGCACACCGGGCGACATAGAGATATCGGCATCACGCTGTTCGATCAGCGCCTCGCAGATCAGGTCGTCCCATGACCCGTTAAAGTTCCCGCGACGATAAAGCAGGGTATCGTCGGCGGTCTTGCCGATCACCTCGCTCAGTTCGCTTTCGAATGGCGCGCGTTCGGCATCAATGGCGGCTGCCACCTCTGGATCGGGCGCAATCACATCCGAGAAGATCGGGATCAGCTTGTGCCGGAACCCCATCATCTGCCCGTTGCGGACATCCAGATCGACACGGCTGACAAATTTCCCGTTTGAGCCGGAAGCGACAACAATCGTGTCGCCGATCAGAACCGGCTCGGGCAGGGCGTCATGGGTGTGACCGGCAAGGATCACGTCGATGCCCGTCACGCGTTCAGCCATCTTCTTGTCGACGTCGAAACCGTTGTGGGACAGACAAACGACCAGTTCGGCCCCCTGCCCGCGCACTTCGTCGACCATTTCCTGCATGCGCTGGTCACGGATGCCGAATGAATACTCAGGGAACATCCAGCCGGGGTTGGCGATGGGCATATAAGGGAAGGCCTGACCGATCACGGCGATTTTCACGCCACCGCTTTCATAGAACTTGTAGGGTGCGAAATCCTCGGCCGGTTCATCCCACTCGGCGTCAAAGATATTCTGGCCCAAGGCGGCAAAGGGCAGATCGCCCACAATGTCGCGCACGCGGTCGGAGCCCAGCGTGAATTCCCAGTGGAAAGTCATCGCATC
>JBFEQR010000417.1:0-2608 GCA_041549425.1 Yoonia sp.
ATCCATCCACAGTGCAGGCATGAAGTGGAATGTCATACCCGGTTGCAGGATTGTCTCGTCCTCAGTGCGCAGCGAGGCTGTCCGCTCGCCCCAATCGGGGGGGTAGCTCAGGCCGATCGGATAGCCCATGCGCCCCTGCCGCGAAATCCCGTATTTGCCCAGCACGTCCATGAATGCATTCGCAACACCGCACGTCCGGTTGCCCGCTTTTGCCGCCTCAAGTCCGGCGGCGATCCCTTCGATTTGTGCGGCCTCTGCCCGCCGCATGTCATCAGAGGGCTTACCCAGAAAGACAGTCCGACACAGCGGCGCATGATAGCGACGATAGCAGCCCGACAATTCAAAGAACGTGGCCTCGCCCGTGCGCATCGGATCGCCGTTCCACGTCAGGTGGGCCGCCGTGGCATCCAGCCCCGAGGGGGTCAGCGGTACGATGGCCGGATAGTCGCCCCAGTCGTCGCCAACGCCGGTGATGCCTGCATGCATGATATCGGCCACGACATCATTCTTGCGCACGCCCGGTGCGGCCCTGTCGATGACGGTCTGGATCACCTTGTCGGATATGCGCGCCGCCTTGCGGATAAACCCGCTCTCTTCTTCGGATTTCACCAGCCGCTGCCAGTTCACAAGCGCCGTTGCATCGACCAGCGTGGCATCGGGCAATGCGGCCTCCAGCACCTGATGGGCCTTGGCCGAGTAGTAATAATTCTCCATTTCGACACCGATCCGTGCACCCGCATATCCCCGCGCGCGCAGTTGTTCGGCCAGATCCTGCATGGGGTGATGGACCGTCGACTGGATGTAATGATCCCCGTAGCCGATAATATCTTCTTCAGACATCCAGCAGGTGCACTGGCCGCCAAACATATCCATCCGGCGCCCCCACCAAACGGGCGCCCCTTCGGACCCGAGGATCACGCCCTGATGCACATAGAACGACCAGCCGTCATACCCCGTCAGCCACGCCTGATTGGACGGATCCGTTACAAACAGAACGTCAACGCCAGCGCGCTCCATCGCGGCACGGGTCTGTGTGATGCGGCGGTCATATTCACCTTGCGAGAAGGGCGCGTGTTCAATCGGCATGGGGGTTCCTTTTCTTCGCTCGAATGCTTCGGGCGCACGATTTCTGTCACAGACGTCAGTTGACGGGCGCTTCCACGCCATGCTGTTGTATCCGACATTGCTGCGCGGCAGCCGAGGACGTCAACAAAAAATGCGAAAGAGGCTGCAATGTCGACACCCGCAGAATTCGGACTGACCGCAATTCGGGCAGCACAAAAGCGGATCGCAGGTGTGGCGGACAACACGCCACTCATTCCATCGCCATACATCTCCAGAATTGCCGGACATGATTTTTTGATGAAGATGGAGATCATGCAGCCGATTGGGTCGTTCAAGCTGCGCGGCGCATTGTCTGCCGTGATGGCATTGCCTGATGATGTGCGCGGCGTGACCTGTTGTTCGACCGGCAATCACGGGCGGGGCGTAACCTATTCGGCCAATCTGCGCGGCATGCGGGCCGTAATCTGCATGTCCAATCTGGTGCCACAGGCAAAGGTCGACGCAATCCGCGCCATGGGTGCCGATGTGCGCATCATCGGCAAATCCCAGGACGAGGCGATGCACGAAAGCCGACGCCTGTGCGAAACCGAAGGATTGGTCGAGATTTCGCCATTCGATGATCCACATGTCATCGCGGGTCAGGGGACAATCGGGCTTGAGTTGTTGCAACAAAGGCCTGACCTGAAAACCCTGCTTGTCCCGCTTTCGGGCGGCGGGCTGGCCGCTGGCGTGGCGGCGGCAGCCAAGGCCATCAATCCTGCAATCCGCGTGATCGGGATTTCAATGGACAGGGGCGCTGCGATGCATACATCGCTGCAAGCGGGCACGCCGGTGGAAGTGCCGGAATATCCTTCGCTGGCAGATTCGCTGGGCGGCGGGATTGGATTGCAAAACCGTCTGAGCTTTCCACTTTGCCGTGATCTGCTGGACGCCACCATCCTTGTGACGGAAGAAGAGATACGCCACGCCATGCAACTCCTGTTTTTCGAGGATCGAATCGTAGCCGAAGGTGCCTCTGTCGTGGGGCAAGCCGCTATGCTGGCCGGCAAGCTGCCGCCACCTGACGGGCCGGTGGCCACGATTGTCACAGGGCGCAGTCTGGACATGCAAACATTTCTGAAGATCGTCACAGGGCAAGACGTTGCCATCGGTGATCTGGTGATAAAGGGGCAGCCCTATGGCACATGATATCCGCATCGTCACACAGGCCGAGCTACAAGACCTTGTGACGCTGGATCTGACGACCGTCGACGTAATCGAACAGGCCTTTGCCGCCTTGGGCCGAGGCGCTGTCGTAATGCCGCCGGTCATGTCGATGGACATCGTCCAAGCCAACGGCGAGGTCGACGTGAAAACCGCGTATCTTCCCGACTTTGACAGTTTCGCGATCAAAGTCAGCCCCGGCTTCTTTGATAACCCGCAGTTGGGCCTGCCAAGCCTGAACGGATTGATGATCCTGTTTTCGGCCAAGACCGGACTGGTCGAGGCGGTGTTCCTCGACAACGGTTATCTGACAGATATCCGGACCGCCGCAGCCGGTGCC
>JBFEQR010000418.1:0-2605 GCA_041549425.1 Yoonia sp.
CAGCGCGCCCAGCGCAAGTTGTTCGATCACAAACTGATCCGAGATCATCCCCGACAGCGCGGGCGCAGACAGGGTCGCCAGCACGATATAGGCAGCAGTAACCGGCAGACCCATGCCCAGAACAAGGCTGGCCAGCGCAATCAGGATCAATGCAATCAGGATATTGCCCCCTGACCAAGAGGCGATCATCAGGCTAAAGGTATTCCCGATACCTGCGGTCGCAATGACATTCACGATCAGACCCACGGAACACAGCAAAACGGCGGTCAACACCATGCCCTTGGTGCCCATCACAAAGGCTTCGAACACGGCGCGGGGGCCCATGGGGTTCTTGGTGAGCCAACTGGAGCCGATCACGGCGATAATGCCAAACACAGCCGCATAGGTGGGGGTAAAGCCCGACACCAAGAGGCCAATCAACAGACCGATAGGGATAAAGAAGCTGGCACCACCTTCCTTGAAGGCCGACCCGAGGGTCTGCCCCTCATCAGGCATGGGTGCCAGATTGTTACGGCGCGCTTCGATGCGCACAAAGAAGGCCACGGACAGAAAATAAAGCAGCGCAGGCAAAGCCGCGACAGCCACGATATGTTCGTAGGGGATTTGGGTAAAGCTGGCCATGACAAAGGCACCTGCCCCCATGATCGGTGGCATCAACTGACCACCGGTAGAGGACGCGGCCTCGACCCCGCCTGCGAATTTGGGCGAAAAGCCTGCGCGTTTCATCAGCGGGATGGTGATCACACCGGTCGAAGCCGTGTTGGCTACGGCAGAGCCTGAAATCGTGCCGGTCAGCCCCGACGCAATCACCGCCACAATACCGGGACCGCCGACCATGCGTCCGGCAACAGCGCGGGCCAGATTGATCACGAATTCACCCGCGCCAGAGCGCAACAGGAACGCACCGAAGATGATAAACAGAAACACAAAGGTCGATGAAATGCGGGCAATCGTGCCGAACATCGCGTCATCGCCATAAATTGACCGAAAGGCGACGGTTTCAACGCTCAGCCCGCGAAAGGCAAAAACACCGCCCACATACTGGCCCCAAAAGGCAATATAGGTCAGTGCAATGATGATCAGGCCCGGAATAATCAGGCCCGCGACACGGCGCGTCAGCTCGATAGCGCCTGCGATACAAATACCGGCAGCGATCCAGTCCATCGTCGCGAATTTCACACCGCGATCATAAATCGCGTTTTCCGCAAGGGCGAGCCAGACAGCAGAGGCCGCCACACTGATCCCGATCACAGCATCAAGCCAAAGGGGCGCACGGCTGCCCGATCTGGTCTGCCACATGGGGTAAAGAAGCGCGGCAAGCGCGGCAAAACCTGCAAAGTGAAAGGCGTTCCGCTCCAATTCGGACAAAAGGCCCGGATCAAAGGCGACATAGACGTGACCGACGGCAATGGTGAAACACACCAGCGACAGGATCAGGTTCGGCGTGCCGGTAAATTCGCGCAGCACGCTTGATGTTTGTTCTTCTGTCTCGGCCATCTGTCCACCCCTCCCAAGATGTAGAACCGGCCCCGCGTTTGCACGGGGGCCGGTCGTAGGCGTGTCGTGTTACTGGGCGATCAGACGCTCTGGGATGTCGATGCCGACTTCCTGATAGTAACGTGCAGCACCCGGATGCAGCGGCAGTGGCAGACCCGCAATCGCGCTTTCAAGTGCCATTGCTTTGGTGGCAGGGTGGATTGCCTGCAGGAACGCAAGGTTCTCGTAGATGGTCTTGGTCAGCAGATAGACATGCTCTTCGGGCAGGTCGGCGCTGGTGGCAAGAAAGTTGGGCTGCGCGATGGTCTGCACATCCGCTTCCTGACCGGGGTATGTGCCCGCCGGGATAGTGTAGGGTGTCCACAGACCGCGACCGCCGTCGGCATCCATCATCTGCGCTTCTGTAAAGTTCAGCAGCGTCACGCCGTCACCGGCAGATGCCATCAACTGGCTGACAGCACCCACAGGCACACCGGCTGGCGTGCCGATGCCCTTGACCTGACCGTTCTGCAAGGCCTCGGCCGATGGGCCATAGCCGCCAAAGACCAGTTCATAGTCGCTGTCGATATCAACGCCCAAACCGCCAAGGATCGTGCGGTTGGAACCGATGGTGCCAGAGTTCTGGCTGCCAAGCGCCATCGCTTCACCCTTCAGGTCCACAAGCGCGCTGACAGTGCCGTCACCGGCCACGTCCGACGACACAACGAAATGCTCGACGTTTTGCCACAGCATGGTGACAGACCGCAGGTTCTCCTGTGGGCCGACCTCTGAAAGCGGACCGGTACCTGTGGCGGCATAATAGCCGAACAGACCCTGCATAATGCCGAACTGTGCCTCGCCTTCGCGGATCAGGCGCACGTTCTCGCCGGAACCGGCAGAGCTGATTGCGGACATGCCGATACCTTCGCGGGGCTCAAGCTTGACCTTGGCCAAAGTGGCCAGCGCCACGCCCACAGGGTAATAGGTACCACCCGTTGAGGCTGTCGCAAGGATGTAGTTTGCGTCCTGCGCCTGCGCGCTGACACCTGTCACCGCAAGGCTGGCAGCGACGATCGCCGTTTTCAGTTGTTTCATGGTTTCCTCCCAAGTCGTCTGGTTAACGATAATG
>JBFEQR010000419.1:0-2593 GCA_041549425.1 Yoonia sp.
AATATAGATGACCTTCAGCCCGTTGCGCGCAAACCGCGCGGCCGCCTGCAAAAGCAGTGTGGATTTGCCGATCCCCGGATCGCCACCGACCAAAAGCGCAGAGGCCTTGACCAACCCGCCCCCCAAAACGCGGTCCAGTTCGCCAACACCGGCCTGCGTGCGCGGTGGCTCTTTTTCCTGCGTGAGCAGATCAGTCAGCGGCACAGGCTTGCCCCGCATTGCACCCAAAGACTTGCCCTTTGGTCCACTGCTAAGCGCCTTGCTTTCGGTGATTGTATTCCACGCCTGACAGGCTTCGCATTGTCCGGCCCACTTGCGAAACGAAGCCCCGCATTCGGAACATGAAAAATTCAGATCTTTTGCCATGTTCACCTTTTGGACCAATTTACCCTATCGGGCAAGCGCCTGCTGCTTTGCCTTTGGTGTCAGGGCCGAAATCGCAATGGATGCCAGAATGCAGGCCGTGAACATATAAAGTCCCCATCCCGTTTCCACGCGCCCGAAACCTATGCCTTTGATAACGACAATATAGAGCGCGATCAAAAACACATCGGCCATTGCCAGCTTTCCGATCCATGACAGAATTGGCAAAGTCTTGTCCTTGAGCAGGTCAAAGTGGACGAGCGCGATCCCGATGGTCTTGAGGTAGGGTGCGAAAAGGGCGAAAGCCGTCACCAACAGGGCAAGAGCCACATCGCTGTCCCAAAGCGCCTGCATCCCCGAAATCACGCTGATCTCGCTTAGCCCGAATACCGGTAAAAGCCCTGCACGCATCAGCGGGGCGAACCACGCAATCGGAAACAGGACAAGCAAACTCAGGTTGGCGATACGCAGGATTGCCAGCATTTGCGGCTACTTCCCAAAGGTCTTGCGGCGATAGCGCGCGCCCAACTGGGTCAGGATTTCATAGCCGATTGTCTGCGCATCCCGCGCCAGATCATCCACGCTTTGTTGCGGGCCAATCAGCGTCAGTTTGCTGGGGGCCTCGGGCAGGTCGGTCACGTCAATAGTCAGCAGGTCCATCGACACACGGCCCACCAGCGGGCAGGGGGTATCGCCGTGATAAAGCGTGGCGCGATCCGACAGAATGCGTGTGATCCCGTCGGCATAGCCACCCGAAACCGTCGCAATCCGCGAGGGGCGCGTGGCCTGCCAAGCATTGGCGTAGCCTACGACCTCGCCTTCTGCCACGTCACGTATCTGCACCACTGGCAGGTCCAGTTCGACAACGGGCGTCGCATCGGCAAAAGGCAGCCCGCCATAAAGCCCGATGCCCGGACGGGTGACGTCGAAATGATATTCCGGCCCAAGCAGAATGCCGCCAGTGGCCGCCAGCGACCGCGGCACGGAAATGCCGTCGGTCATCTTTTTGAACTGGTCGAGGTGATAAGGGTTCATCGGGTGGTCAGGCTCATCCGCGCAGGCCAGATGCGACATCACCAGTCGCGGCTTTTGCGCCAGCGCCAATTCGGCCACCGCCGCCCATTCGCGCATTTCCATCCCCAGACGGTTCATGCCGGTGTCAAGCTGGATACCGAACGGATGGCTGGGCAACGCTTCCAGATGGTGTGTCAATTGCTCGACCGAGTTGAGCATCGGTGTCAGACCCAATTCGCGGATCAGATCCGTGTCGCCCTTCATATGCCCTGAAAAGACACAGATTTCAGGCTTTGGCCCCAGTTCCCCGCGGATGGCCTGGGCCTCTTCGGCGACGGCCACGAAAAACTGGCGCACACCGGCCTTGAACAAGGCTTTGGCGACATTGGCAGCCCCGAGGCCATAGCCATTAGCCTTGACCACCGCAGAGGTCTTGCACTGCGTCATGCCGTCCAAAGCGCGCCAGTTGGCGACGACGGCGTCTAGGTCGATGATCAGGCGTCCGGTACTCATGCGCACCTTTTGGCAGGGGCCGTCGCGACGGGCAAGCAAATTGCGTTCTGGCGGCAAATCTACGCCGTCAGAACGTCAAAAACCGTATCCGGCGGCTGCCTTCAGTTCAGGGGCACTCAGCTTCACCATTAAGGGCCGCAACGATGTCTTCCGCACGCGCAAGCGGCATGGCATCCGACAGGGCAAAGCCGCTGCTGATAGGGGCCTGCACCGTCACGCTTTGCATTTGTTCGCCACAGACAAAGAACGACACTGACTGGTTGACGTGAACGGTGGTGAATTGCGTGAATGCAGCGGTTGCGGCTTCATTCATCGCAATCGCGACCCTGCGTGTATCACCCTGTGGACCGGACAGATCAGCGCGGATGTCTTCTGCGGTAAATCTGAGATCTCCCAAAAAGCCAACGAAACGCACGAGTGTTTCGGTTTCAGATTGTGCGGCTGCAGGTCCTGCAAGCAGGCACAAAAATGCAACTAACTTTTTGATGGCTTCTTCCTCCTAAAACGTCTGATCGTCGCCCTGCTGCCAAGGTTTGACCAGATTGCCAAAGCGCGTGAATTCCGCTGTGAACGACAATTCCACAGTCCCGATAGGACCATGACGCTGTTTACCAACGATAACCTCAGCTTTGCCGTGCAGGCTAGACATCTTTTCCTGCCATGCTGCAATTGCTTCCATATTGTGGTCTTCGGGTTTCTCACG
>JBFEQR010000420.1:0-2592 GCA_041549425.1 Yoonia sp.
CCAGCCGAAGGCGATGATATATTCTTCGGGCACCAGCGGATCGCCCAAGCTGTCGTCTTTGTAGGAAAACTCGACAATCGGGCGCGGCAGGGCTGTGCCCTCTTCCATGCCCATACGCTTGGCCATTGTACCGGCGGCGAAATTGCGCACGATGACTTCAAGCGGGATAATTTCCACCTGACGGATCAACTGTTCGCGCATATTCAGCCGTTTGATGAAATGCGTGGGGACACCGATCTGGCCAAGGCCGGTCATGAAAAACTCGCTCAGGCGGTTGTTCAACACGCCCTTGCCTTCGATGACTTCCTTCTTTTCGGCGTTGAAGGCGGTCGCATCGTCCTTGAAATACTGCACCAACGTGCCCGGCTCAGGACCTTCATAAAGAACCTTTGCCTTGCCTTCATAAATCTTTTTGCGACGTGCCATGCTGACCCCTTTGCGCTTGTGCGCAATCCCCGGGAATTGCGCCTTAGCCGCCTGATAGTGCAAGCCCCCCTTGCAGGCAAGCACCAGCAAGGGCATATCAATAAGAAGAGTCATGCAAACCACGAGGCCAACCAGATGAGCACCTTTGACGATCGCGAACACGCATTCGAAAACAAATTCGCCCACGACGCTGAAATGCTGTTCAAAGCCGAAGCCCGCCGCAACAAACTTTTGGGCCTCTGGGCCGCTGATCTGTTGGGCAAATCCGGTGACGAGGCCGCAGAATACGCCAAGGAAGTCGTCAAGTCCGACTTCGAGGAAGCAGGCCACGAGGATGTCTATCGCAAGGTCGCGGGCGATCTGGGCGACATGGCGGATGAGGCAACAATCCGCGCCAAGATGGCCGAATTCCTGACGGAAGCCAAAACACAGTTGATGAACGAAGTCTAAACCAAGACTTTGACCAAAAACGATTTTCACGATTCCGCGCCGCGCATTGGTGCGGGATTGTTGTTTTGTTCATGAAGACTATGCAAGATTTGCATTTGTATGTCCGGCCCGACCGTGACACCGCATGACACAGGCCAATACGGAGCGGACTGCAAAATGACCAATGCCCTTTCAAAGATGCTTGAAACCCGCGACTGGCTGATGGCTGACGGGGCCACGGGAACAAATCTGTTCAACATGGGTCTGATGTCGGGCGATGCGCCGGAAATGTGGAACATCGAACAGACCGACAAGATCACGGCCTTGTACAAAGGTGCCGCCGATGCGGGCAGTGATATTTTTCTGACCAATAGTTTCGGCGCGAACGCGTCCCGCCTGAAATTGCATGGCGCAGAGGGGCGTGTGCACGAGTTGAACAAAGCCGCGGCCGCCTTGGGCCGTGATGTGGCCGACGCCGCCGGACGCCCGATTGTCGTGGCGGGCTCTGTCGGCCCCACGGGCGAGATTATGGCCCCCATGGGTAGCCTGACCCACGAGATCGCGGTCGAGATGTTCCACGAACAGGCCGAAGGTCTGAAAGCGGGTGGCGCGGATGTTCTCTGGGTCGAAACGATCAGTGCCGCCGAAGAATTCGCCGCCGCTGCCGAAGCCTTTCAACTGGCGGGGATGCCGTGGTGTGGCACCATGAGCTTTGACACCGCAGGGCGCACCATGATGGGGATTACCTCTGCCGAGATGGCCAAGCGGGTCGCCAAGCTGGCCTATCAACCGCTGGCCTTCGGGGCAAATTGCGGGGTTGGCGCGTCCGACTTGTTGCGCACCATCTTGGGCTTTGAATGGGCGAGCCTGCCGATCATCGCCAAGGGCAACGCAGGCATTCCGAAATACCACGACGGCCATATCCACTATGATGGCACCCCTGAGTTGATGGCCGAATATGCCGTGCTGGCACGCGATTGCGGTGCGACGATCATTGGCGGATGCTGCGGGACGACGCCGGAACATCTGCGCGCCATGCGCGCGGCACTGGAAACGCGCCCCAAAGGTCCGCGTCCGACACTGGACGCCATCACCGCAGCCTTGGGCGATTTTTCATCAGCCTCCGACGGCACCGACGGCGCTGGTCCCGAAGCGGCTCCGCGTCGCGGACGCCGCCGCAAAAGCTGAGGCGCTAGAACAGGGCAAGCTGGTCACCCGCCTGCGGCGGTCTTGCGAATAGATCGCTGCGCAAATCCGGCAATGTCCGGTCCAACCCCAACTTGCGCGTGGCCAGTTTGAAACGTTGCCGCATGACATCGGCCCAAGGCCCCTGCCCGCGCATCCGCTTTCCGAACTCCGGATCATAGGTCTTGCCCCCGTGCAATTCACGCACCCGCCCCATGATCCGCGCGGCGCGATCGGGAAAATGGGTCTGGACCCAATCCTCGAACAAGGGTGCCACCTCGCGCGGTAGACGCAAAACGATGGACGACGCCGCAACAGCACCCGCCTGCTGTGCGGCCTCCAATATCCGTTCAAGCTCGTGATCGGTCAGCGCAGGGATCACCGGCGAGACCATAACACGCACGTCAATTCCCGCTTTGGTCAATTGTGACATCAGACGCAACCGCGCCTTTGGGGCGGGCACACGCGGTTCCATACTGCGCGAGACCGAAGGGTCCAGCGTCGTGACCGAAATGCCCACGCGCAACAGCCCTTTTTGTGCCATAGGGGCCA
>JBFEQR010000421.1:0-2578 GCA_041549425.1 Yoonia sp.
AGTTGGCTCACCAAGAACCCCATGGGCCCCCGCGCCGTGTTCGAAGCCTTTGTGATGGGCACCAAGGGCATGGTGCTGACCGCCGTTTTGCTGTGTTCCGTGGGCCTGATCGTGAATGTCATTGCGACCGCAGGAATCGGGAATACCTTTAGCCTGATGATCGCCTCTTGGTCGGGGGGCAATATCCTGATTGCACTGATCCTGATTGCGCTGGCCAGCCTTGTTCTGGGCATGGGTCTGCCGGTTACTGCTGCCTATATCGTGCTGGCGACCCTGTCTGCGCCCGCGCTGTCGGGGATGATTTCGGATCAGTTTGTGATCGAACAACTTGCGCTGGGCACGCTGTCCGACCCTGCCAAGGCCGTGCTGATGTTCGGTGTGCCGGAACAGGCGGCAATGCTTGCCGGTGATGTGACCCGCGCAGAAGCGACAGAACTGATCCGCAGCCTGCCACTGGAAATCGCGGCGCCTTTGCGTGATCTGGTGGTGCCTGCGCCCGTGGCGATGTCGGCGCTTTTGTCGGCGCATATGATTATCTTCTGGCTTTCGCAGGACAGTAACGTCACCCCGCCTGTGGCCCTTGCTGCCTTTACCGCCGCCGCGATTGCCAAGGCACCGGCCATGGCAACGGGTGTGGCAAGCTGGAAGCTGGCAAAGGGGCTTTATATCGTGCCGGTCCTGTTTGCCTACACGCCCTTCCTGTCCGGCAACTGGTCAGAGATGTTCATGGTGTTCATCTTTGCCGTCGTAGGGGTTTACGGCGTCGCGGCTGCCCTGCAAAGCTGTATGGAAAAGCCGCTTGGACCGGTGATGCGCATTCTGGCGCTTGGCGCGGGCCTTGCCGCGCTTTGGCCGGGGTTTGTGGTGGCGAATATCGCGGGGGTTCTGGCGGTCATTGCGTTGCTGGTGTGGAACATCAAGACAGGCACGACGCCAGCCCCGCAGGCAGCCACCTGAGGCAAAGCCGCGCGGAGCGTATGCTTTGTCTTGCAGATCATTGTATGCTATTGTATGCCGACGCCAAATGCAGCGTAAACCCTTGCGCTGCACCGTTGTCCCTAGCACGAGGCCAAGCATATGTCCGACCAGACCCTTCCCGATATCATCTACACCAAAACCGATGAGGCACCGCAGCTTGCATCGGCGTCGCTCTTGCCGATCATCGCCAAATTCCTGTCTGCGGCCGACATCAGCGTCGGTACCAAGGACATTTCGCTGGCGGGCCGTATCCTTGCGGTCTTTCCCGAAAAGCTGACAGCGCAACAGCGCGTCAACGATGATCTGGCTTTGCTGGGCAATGTGGTCAAAGACGCCAGCGCGAATGTGATCAAACTGCCCAACGTGTCGGCCTCTGTGCCGCAGTTGGTTGCGGCTGTGAAGGAATTGCAGGCGCAGGGCTATGACATCCCCGATTATCCCGAAGCGCCCGAAACCCCCGAAGAGATCGAAGCGCGTGCCCGTTATGACGCGATCAAAGGCTCGGCTGTGAACCCTGTGCTGCGCGAAGGCAACTCTGACCGTCGCGCGCCGTCTTCGGTCAAGGCCTATGCCCGCGCCAACCCGCACCGGATGGGCAAGTGGTCTTCCGACAGCAAGACCAAAGTGTCCACCATGGGCGCGAACGACTTCTTTTCCAACGAAACATCCGTCACCCTGACAGAGGCGCAGGCAGTAGGCCCGCTGAAGATCGAACTGACTGGCAAAGATGGCAGCGTGACCACCCTGAAGGATGGAATCACCATGCCTGCGGGCACGATTGTGGACGCGACATTCATGTCGGCAACGGCCCTCAAGGCGTTCTTTCATGACCAGATCGCGCAGACCAAAGAAGATGGCACGCTGTTTTCGTTGCACATGAAAGCCACGATGATGAAGGTTTCGGACCCGATCATCTTTGGTCATGCGGTTGTCGCCTACCTTCAGCCGGTCTTTGACAAATATGCCGATGATTTCGCGGCTGCGGGCATCAGCCCGAATGCGGGCTTTGGCACCTTGTTCAATGCGATCGACGCCATGCCGAACGGTGCCGAAATCCGTGCCGAGATTGACGCCCTGCTGGCAGAGCGTCCGCCGCTTTATATGGTCAACTCTGACCGCGGGATCACGAACCTGCACGTGCCTTCCGACGTCATCATCGACGCGTCCATGCCTGCGGTGATCCGTGCGGGCGGCAAAGGCTGGGGCCCTGACGGCAAGGAAGACGACACAAACTGCGTGATCCCCGACAGTTCCTACGCGCCGGTTTATGCGGCGTCGGTCGATTTCTGCAAAGCCAATGGCGCGCTGGACCCGACCACGGCAGGCACCGTGCAGAACGTGGGCCTGATGGCGCAAAAGGCCGAAGAATACGGATCGCACCCCACCACGTTCGAAATTCCCCATGCCGGTACTGTCCGTGTCATCGCAGGCAATGGTGACGTCCTGCACACGCATGAAGTCGCGGCGGGCGATATCTGGCGCATGGCCTCTGCCCGCAAGGCGCCGATTGAAAACTGGATCCAGCTGGCGCTTGACCGCATGGCGACAACAGGGTTCGAGACGATCTTCTGGCTGGACCGCAACCGTGCCCATGACGCAG
>JBFEQR010000422.1:0-2577 GCA_041549425.1 Yoonia sp.
CAAAGCCAGCGTTGCAACCCGTTGGCACGGGTAGAGCGGGTGTTTTCCATGATGTCGTTCTCATGGCTCAGTCCCAGATGTTCGATGGTGTTCTGAAGCTGATGCACCGGCTTGGTCAGCAGCATCGACACAAGCCAGAACGTCAGCGCAGCCCAGGAACCCGTCATTACGGACACCAGGGCGATCATGACATAGCCCAAAAGATGCAGTCTGCTTTCGCGGATGACACGGGCCTCTTCTTCGGTACGGATGAAAGGCTCGATGATGATCCCGCGCGCGCGGCGGGCCAGTCCGAAGAAACGGTTGCGCCAATATGTGATGCCGCTAAGCCATAAAAGATAGGTGCCGATCGTATAAGGTTCGCGGACAAGTTCCCCGTCGCGTTCCCAATCCTGTGTGTACTGGTGGTGGGCGAAATGCATGATCTGGTCAAAGTCGCGCGGGAATATCTGGACAAACCCGATCATGCGGCCAAAAACTTCGTTCAGTTTGCGGGTCTTGAAGACAGTCGCGTGGCTCAACTCGTGCTGGGCAGCGTAGAGGAAGTTCAAAAGCACACCCAGCACCGCGCCCGTGACCCAGACCCATCCTGTGCCCATGGCCTGCGCATGCAGCGCACCCGCAACGACGATTGCCCCCAGATGACTGGCCATCTGAAGACCGCCCCTCAGGTCTGATCGTTCCGACAAAGCGCGCAACTCGACCGGTGTCAAAAGTTTGCGGCGCGAAAAGCTGGCTTCCATAATCATCTCCGTTTTGCCGTCAAACCCTAGTCGCTGCGCCGGATTTGGCAAAGCATGAAAAGAACCGGACACCCGCATGCGGATTGACGCCGCGTTTGGGGGTGACGGGCGCGTCACCTTTCGTCATGCTCTGCTGAAATCGGAGGCACATCATGACCCAATATCCCCATCTTCTGTCCCCCCTTGATCTGGGCTTTACCACGCTGAAAAACCGCGTGCTGATGGGGTCGATGCACACCGGTCTGGAAGAAACCAAAGACTGGAACCGCGTCGCCGAATTCTATGCCGCGCGGGCACGCGGTCAGGTGGGGCTGATGGTCACCGGCGGGATGGCCCCCAACGCCGAAGGTGGCGTATTCCCCGGTGCGGCGGGCCTGTTTTCCGACGAAGATATTGCCAACCACCGCACCGTCACCGACCGCGTGCACGATGCCGATGGCAAGATCGCGATGCAGATCCTTCACGCCGGTCGTTATGCCTATTCCCCTGCCTGTGTGGCCCCTTCTGCCATCAAATCGCCGATCTCTCCGTTTCCGCCAAAGGAACTGGATGAGGACGGGATCGAAAAGCAGATCAGCGATATCGTCACCGCAGCGACCCGCGCGCAGCAGGCCGGTTATGACGGCGTCGAAGTGATGGGCTCAGAGGGTTATTTCATCAACCAGTTCCTTGTGACCCACACCAACAAACGCACCGACCGCTGGGGCGGATCATACGAAAACCGGATGCGGCTGCCCGTCGAAATCGTCCGCCGCGTCCGCGAAGCTGTTGGTCTTGATTTCATTGTGATTTATCGCCTGTCCATGATCGATCTTGTGCCCAACGGCTCAACCTGGGAAGAGGTCGTGCAACTGGCCCGCGCGGTCGAGGCCGCAGGCGCCACGATCCTGAACACCGGTATCGGATGGCACGAAGCGCGCATCCCCACAATCGCCACTTCCGTGCCCCGCCGTGCCTTTACTTGGGTCACCAAAAAGCTGATGGGCGAGGTACAGATCCCTGTCATCACGTCGAACCGGATCAACATGCCGCAAGTGGCCGAAGGCGTGCTGGCCGACGGTTGCGCCGATATGGTCAGCATGGCGCGCCCGTTCCTTGCCGACGCCGATTTCGTCGCCAAAGCCGCCGCAGGAAAGGCCGCCGAAATCGCCCCCTGCATCGCCTGCAACCAAGCCTGCCTTGACCATACATTCAGCGGCAAACTGTCGTCCTGTCTGGTGAACCCGCGCGCCTGCCATGAAACCGAACTGACAATCACCCCCACTGACAGCCCCAAGAAAATCGCCGTTGTCGGCGCGGGGCCTGCGGGCCTGTCTGCCGCCCTTACTGCGTCCGAACGGGGCCATGATGTGACCATCTTTGACAAATCCCCCGAGATCGGCGGCCAGCTCAACATGGCCAAGCAGGTGCCGGGCAAAGAGGAATTCTGGGGGCTGGTCGACTACTACCGGACGATGGTGCAAAAACGCGGGATTACTTTGCAGCTGAACACCACTGCGACCCCCGAAAACCTTGGCAGCTTTGACGAAGTGATCGTCGCCACCGGCGTCGCCCCCCGTGATCCTGAGATTCCGGGGCAAGACGGACCGAATGTGCTGTCCTATATCGACGTGCTGCGCGGCAAGGCGCATGTCGGCGAAAAAGTGGCCATCATCGGCGCGGGCGGTATCGGATTTGACGTCGCAGAGTTCCTTGTGACCGGCGACAGCCCGACTGAGAACCTGCAGGAATGGCTTGAGGAATGGGGGGTCGGTGACCCTGCCGAGACGCGCGGCGGTTTGCGCCCCGAAGGTCCCTGCCCAGAGGCACCGGCGCGGCAGGTGACCCTGCTGCA
>JBFEQR010000423.1:0-2565 GCA_041549425.1 Yoonia sp.
CCAATGCGCCCGTCCATCATGTCCGATGGGCCCAGAATATCCGCGCCCGCCTCGGCCTGAGCCAATGCCATTTTGACCAAAGCCTCGACCGTGCGGTCATTCACGATCTGGCCGTTCTCGACAAATCCGTCATGGCCGTTGATGTTGTAGGGGTCCAGAGCGATGTCGGTCATCACGGCGATTTCGGGTGCGGCGTCTTTGATGGCGCGGATGGCCTGATTGGTCAGGTTGTCGGGGTCCCACGCCATGGCGCAATCTTCCGTGCGCGCCGCCATGCCTGTATAGGGAAAAATACAAATCGCCGGAATACCAAGGCTTTGCGCCTCTTTCGCGGCCTGTGCCACGCGGTCCACCGTGCGCCGCACAACGCCGGGCATAGAGGCCACAGGTGTTTCATCGTCCTTGCCATCCATCACAAAGACCGGCCAGATCAGATCATCCGTGGTCAGCGTGTTCTGCCGCGCCAATGCGCGCAGCGCAGGGGTGGTGCGCATCCGCCGCAGGCGTGTGGCAGGGAAGGGTGCAATTGTCGGTTTCATGATCGGGGCCTTTTTTGTCGCTCGCAAACTTGGTCGCATGGTTTTTCTCGCTTCACAAGTCTGGGCAATGCGGGCAGGGGTGCTACACTCTTGGCAGGTAAACGAAAGAGATCCCGTTGGACTGGACCGAAACAATCAGCCGCGTCATCGAACTGAGGACGTTTTCAAGCATCTGGTACTGGCTTGTGGTCATCGTAACATGGGCCATCGCCAGCCATTGGCTGGTGGGCGTCCCCTTTGATCTGCTCTACCGCGCCCGCAAGTCCGCCCCGCAGGAAATCGCCGATCTTGAGGCGATCGTTGATGTCAACGTGCGCCGTTTCACGGGTTTAATGGATTTTGCGGGCCCCTTTCTGCTGGGCTTACTGGTTTTTGTGCTGACAGCCTGTCTGATGGCGGGGTTCTACTATGGGATCGAGATGGCGCAGGGTTTGTTCATTCTGGGCGCGCCGATCAGTCTGGTGATCTGGCTGAATGTCCGCGTGGCCTATCAGTTGCGCGCGCAGCCCTTGCGGGGTGCCGATCTGGTGAACCGGCTGTTCAAAATGCGCCTTTGGAGCCAGACTATCGGCATCATCGCGATCTTCTGCACCTCGATGTACGGGATGTGGTTCAATCTTGATGCGCTCTATCTGCTGTAAATGGTTGACACCACCCGCGCGCGGGGTAGGTCAGCGCTCATGTCAGGTCCCAAACATATCACCGTTAGCGGCGCCCCCGAAGGCTATGACGCCCAGCTGATCCTTGCAGAGCTGTCCAAAGGCGCGCCGGTCGTCCATGTCGCGCGCGATGACAAGCGTTTGGCCGCGATGCAGGCCGCGCTTGCCTTTTTTGCCCCTGATGTGCCGGTCTTTGTCTTTCCGGCATGGGATTGTCTGCCCTATGACCGTGTGTCGCCCAATACCGATATTTCTGCCGCGCGCATGGCGACGCTGGCGGCACTGGTGCACGGGATGCCGGACAGCTTTGTGATGCTGACCACCTTGTCGGCGGCCACACAGCGCGTGCCTGCACGGTCCTTGCTGCGCGAAGCGGCCTTTAAGGCGACCGTCGGCAACCGCATGGATGAAAACGCCCTGCGCCAGTTTCTGGTGCGCATGGGCTTTACCCAAAGCCCCACGGTGATGGAGCCGGGTGATTACGCCATTCGTGGCGGAATTATCGACATCTTTCCGCCCGGACAGGCGGGGCCTGTGCGGCTGGATCTGTTTGGCGATGTGCTTGACGGGGCGCGCCGTTTTGATCCGGCCACGCAACGCACGACCGAGACTTTGAAAGAGGTCGAACTGGCACCTGTGTCAGAGGTTATTCTGGATGAGGCGGCAATCACACGGTTCCGTCAAAGCTACCGATTGGAATTCGGGGCCGCTGGCACTGATGATCCGCTTTACGAGGCGGTTTCTGCGGGCCGCAAACATGCCGGTGTCGAACATTGGCTGGGGTTCTTTCAGGACGATCTGGAAACGCTTTTTGATTACCTGCCCAAGGCTACGCTGACACTTGATGACCAGACAGACCCGATGCGGCTGGCGCGCTGGGACAGCATTGCCGATCAATACGGCACGCGGATGCACGCGCTATCGCAAAAGGGGCGGATGGACAGCGTCTATAAACCGGCCCCGCCGGCCCTGCTTTATCTGGATGATACGGCGTGGGACGCAGCGATTGCCGACAGGCGGGTGATGCAATTCGCACCGCTCAAACAGGCAACCGGCGTGGGCGTCATTGATGCAGGCGGCAAGATCGGGCGGAATTTCGCACCTGAGCGGCAGCAGGAACACATCAATCTTTTCAGCGCCTTGGCCGATCATGTGAAGGCAAAAGCCGCCACCGGTCCGGTGATTATTGCGTCGTACTCCGAAGGGGCGCGCGAACGGCTGGAGGGGCTGATCGGCGACGAAGGCATTACCGACGCGATACTGGTCAGGGATTTCACCCGTGTGGGCAAATCCGGCGTTCATCTGGCGGTCTGGCCATTGGATCACGGCTATGAGGCCCCCGGGCTGACGGTGATTTCGGAGCAGGA
>JBFEQR010000424.1:0-2549 GCA_041549425.1 Yoonia sp.
AATCAAGGAGATGATCCTTGATGCTGGCGCCGCCGAGGTGCATTTCCGGATCGCATCGCCCCCCACGGCATGGCCTTGTGTCTACGGGGTGGACACACCGCAGCGTGAAAAACTGCTGGCCGCGACCATGTCCGAGGAAGAAATGCGCGACCATCTGGGCGTTGACAGCCTCAAGTTCATCTCGCTTGACGGGCTTTACCGCGCGGTTGGCGAGGCGAATGGACGTGACAACAAAAGCCCCGCCTATTGCGATGCCTGTTTCTCTGGCGAATACCCTGTGGCCCCCTCCGACATGATCGAACAGGGGTTTCAGGCCAAGACAGCCGCCGAATAAGCCCCAGTTAACGCTGATGTGATGGCCGATGCGCGGTTTCGGGCGTTGCTATGCTTTCGTTCCGGCAGGAACTTTGGTTAAAGCGCGCAAACGAAGAAATCGTAAGCCGTACAAACCATGTCAGACCCCGATCCAGCCCTTGCAAGGGCCAATGCAACCGTGCCCGACGCGCTTGACCTGCATGAACTCAGCGTCATCGGCGTTCTGGAAGCACACGACGGTGCCGCAGCCCTGTTGCGGTCATCGCGGGGCCAGATAGCACGGGTCATGACAGGTGACGCGGCCTTTGGCATGACTGTCACAGTCATTGGCGACGATATGATCATGATGACAGACCGGTGGGGCCGCACCCAGTCGTTGCACCTGCCCAAAGGCTAAGTCTTGACCTTGGCCGCTGTTCGGCACATGACACGTCCCATGACAAAGACAGCATTGATCACCGGCGCATCACGCGGCCTCGGGGCGGCCTTGGCCAAGGCATTGGCCCCCACCCATCACATTATCGCAGTCGGCAAGACCGTCGGCGCGCTCGAAGAGCTTGACGACGCCATTCAGGCGGCAGGCGGGCAAGCGACGCTTGCGCCGATGGATATCGGCGTGGACCCTGCAATGCAGCAGTTGTGCCGTGGCATCTATGACCGCTGGGGCAGCCTTGATCTGTGGCTGCACACCGCCATTCATGCCGCCCCCCTTGCCCCTGCGGGACACATTGGCCCCAAGGATCTGGCGAAATCCATGTCGATCAATATCGAGGCCACATCGCGGTTGATCGCCTATGTCAGTCCGCTTTTGGGGCAGGACGGGCGGGCGGTGTTCTTTGATGATCCACGCGGCGGGGATCAGTTCTTTGGTGCCTACGGGGCCACGAAAGCGGCGCAAATCGCGCTAGCCCGCAGTTGGCAGGCCGAAAGCGCCAAGACGGGTCCGCAGGTCAAAATCCTGACGCCTGCACCGATGCCCACCGCCACCCGTGCGCGGTTCTACCCCGGTGAAGACCGCAAAGCTTTGGCCGATCCCGCGTCCGAGGCCGCGCGCTTGCTGCCGGAAATTCTGGCTTAAGCGCCCCCAACCGTTGCACATGGTCTACGCCGCGCCACAAGATCGTGCCGCGCGCAACCGGATGCTTGCCGTGCGCCACAGCGCGGCATAGAGGTGTCATGAACAACGACAGGGCAGTTCCATGCGGATTTTGATCACCAATGACGATGGCATCAATGCACCCGGCCTTGCAGTGCTTAGCGCCATTGCCAATGAAATCGCAGGCCCCGACGGCGAGGTCTGGACCGTCGCCCCTGCATTCGAACAATCGGGCGTGGGTCATTGCATCAGCTACACCCACCCCACAATGATCGCCGAGCTTGGGCCGCGCCGCTTTGCCGCCGAAGGCTCGCCCGCGGACTGCGTGCTTGCAGGCCTGCATCACGTGATGCAAGGCGATCCCCCTGATCTGATCCTATCTGGCGTCAATCGGGGAAACAATGCGGCGGAAAACACGCTCTATTCCGGCACTGTCGGGGCCTGTATCGAAGGTGTCTTGCAGGGCGTGCGCGCGATTGCCATGTCGCAGTTTTTCGGCCCCGACAACAAAGACCTCGACGATCCGTTCGAAGCGGCGGTCGTGCATGGTGCGGCTACCGTGCGGGCCTTGCTGGCCGATGCGCTGTGGGACGATGGCGCAGAATACAAACCTTTCTATAACGTCAATTTCCCCCCCATTCCCGCCGATGCGGTCAAGGGCATGGCCGCCACGACCCAAGGGTTCCGCCTGAACACACGGTTTCGTGCCGAAGCCCAGACATCGCCCACAGGCCGCAAATTCCTCTGGGTGCGCGGCGGGCCGCAGCATGAACCCACTGCACCGGGCACCGATGCGGCGGCCAATCTGGACGGGTATATCTCGATCACGCCGATGCGGGCCGATCTGACGGACTACCCGATGGTGGACATTCTCAGGGATGCGCTGTCTTGACCTTCGATGCGGCCACCAAAATGCAGTTTCTTTATGCGCTGCGCAGCAAGGGCGTGACCGATGCGCGCGTACTGACCGCCATGGAGCAGGTCAACCGTGCCGACTATATCAAAGGCACCTTTGCAGACCGCGCCTACGAGGACATGCCGCTGCCCATTGCCTGCGGCCAAACGATCAGCCAGCCCTCCGTGGTAGGCCTTATGACGCAGGCTTTGCAGGTCAGCCCGCGTGACAAGGTCCTCGAAG
>JBFEQR010000425.1:0-2534 GCA_041549425.1 Yoonia sp.
CAAATTCCTGCCGCAGGCGTGCATTGGGAGCCCCTCACATGACGCATTTCGGAACCACACGACAGGGCGAGAAGATCGCGAAAATCACCATCGGAGCGGGCGATCTGAGGGTGGATATCCTCACACTTGGCGCCGCTGTGCAGGCGGTGCGCCTTGCCGGTGTCCCGTACAGTCTGGCGCTGGGCTCTGAGCACGTCGAGGATTACGAAAACGAAATGCGCTATTTCGGCGTGATCGTCGGACCCATCGCCAACCGGATCAGCACAGCCCGCCTGCGCCTTGACGGCATGATGTACGAGCTGGAGCGCAACGAAAACAATCAGGTCCACCTGCATTCGGGTGCCGACGGGGTGCATGGCAAAAACTGGCGTATCGTCGCGCAAAGTGACGATCACGTCACCCTTGCCCTGAGCATGGCGGACGGGGTTGCCGGCTTGCCAGGCCATCGCGATATCCGCGTGACCTATCAGGTTGCTGCGCCTGCCACCCTGACGATGCAGATCGACGGCACCACCGACACCACCACCTGTATGAACTTTGCCAGCCACATCTATTGGAACCTTGACGGCACCGAGACATGGGAAGGCCACAAGCTGCGCATCGCCGCCGACCATTATCTGCCAATCGACACAATGACCTGCCCCACGGGCGAGATCGTATCGGTAGAAGCCACCGACATGGACTTTCGCCAGCCAAGGCAGCCGCAACGCGGCCAGCCTGCGCTTGATCACAATTTCTGCCTGTCGGACAAGGCGACGGACTTGCGCGACGTCCTTTGGCTGAGCGGGGCTTGCGGCATCGGCATGACCCTTGCAACCACAGAACCAGGTGTGCAGATCCACGATGCGGCCGGTTCCCACCGTCCGGGCAAGGCCCCCTTCGAGGGGATCGTCATCGAACCACAGCACTGGCCGGACGCGCCAAATCACCGCGGCTTTCCATCAATCAAGGTCACGCCCGACGCGCCCTACCGGCAGATCACGCAGTGGCGGTTCGCACGCTGACATCGCCCCGCGTTTTCGTCTGAAATCCCGTTTGCATGCGGCCAGCATTGCCTGTCCGCGCTGTCCTGATGGCGACCGGCCACGCCCTGCTGCGATCCGGTGTCGCAGCCCGATGATAAATGCTGCGACGCAGCTATATCAGTTTCAAGCGGATCAGGCCGCCCAGAAAGACGCACATACGTTATGGAACTCGAAACCCTTTTGCTCTCGCGCATCCAGTTTGCCGCGAATATTTCCTTTCACATCCTTTTCCCCACAATCACCATCGCCTTGGGCTGGGTGCTGTTGTTTTTCAAACTGCGGTACAACCGGACCGGCGAAGAACGCTGGATGGAAGCCTATCGCTTCTGGGTGAAAATCTTTGCGCTGTCCTTTGCCATGGGGGTCGTGTCCGGCATTACAATGTCGTTCCAGTTCGGCACCAATTGGCCGGGCTTTATGGAAAAGGTGGGCAATATCGCGGGGCCGCTGCTGGCCTACGAGATTATGACCGCGTTCTTTCTGGAGGCCGTGTTCCTTGGCATCATGCTGTTCGGATTTAGCCGTGTGCCCAACTGGCTGCATACGCTGGCGACCTTCCTTGTCGCCTTTGGCACGATGATGTCGGCCTTCTGGATCATTGTCCTGAATTCGTGGATGCACACCCCCCAAGGGTTCGAGATGATTGACGGCGTGGCCCATGCGACCGACTGGCCGGCCATTATCTTCAACCCCTCCATGCCGTACCGCTTTGCCCATATGGTGCTGGCCAGTTTCCTGACTGTCAGTTTCCTGATTGCTGGCGTCAGCGCGTTCCGCTGGCTGATCGGCGGCAAAACAGAGGGCGTCCGCGTGGCCCTTAAAACCGCGGTCATTGCGGCGGCTGTGCTGATCCCTGTGCAGATCCTTGTGGGTGACTTTCACGGGCTGAACACCAAGGAGTATCAGCCAGCCAAAGTGGCCGCGATGGAAGGCAATTGGGAAACCGATACGGGTGTCCCGCTGATCCTGTTCGCGATCCCCGATGAGGAAGCACGCGAAAACCGGTTCGAAATCGGCATTCCGAAACTGGCCTCCTTCATCCTGACCCACGACTGGAACGGCGAGGTCAAAGGCCTGAACGATTTTGTCACCGACGCGGGCGAAGTCCTGCACCCGCGTGTATCACCTGTGTTCTGGTCGTTCCGCGTAATGGTGGGCACGGGCCTGTTGATGCTGCTGGTCAGCTGGTCGGCCACCTTTATGATCATGCGCCGCAAACGCGGGGTGGAAGGTCTGCCAAAGCCGATGCTTTATGGTCTTATCGGGATGAGCTTTAGCGGATGGCTCGCCACGCTTGCAGGCTGGTATACGACGGAAATCGGACGGCAGCCATGGCTTGTACAAGGTGTGATGACCACCAAAGAGGCCGTGGCCGATGTGCCTGCACCGATGGTCCTGTCCACCCTGATCGCCTATCTGGTGGTCTATGCCGCACTGCTTGGGGCCTATATCTTTGTGATCTTCTATCTGGCGCGCAAAGCCGCAAAAGGTGAACAGATCGGCACATCC
>JBFEQR010000426.1:0-2531 GCA_041549425.1 Yoonia sp.
CTTAACCTTTTTCTTCGATGATCTCGACCATGTGGCTGATCGAATTGACCATGCCGCGGACGGAAGGTGTGTCTTCCAGCTCGCGGGTGCGGTTCATTTTGTTCAGGCCCAGACCGATCAGCGTTGCACGCTGTTTGGCGGGGCGGCGGATCGGGGAACCGACCTGCTTGACGACGATTGTTTTAGCCATCTGTCAAATCTCCTTACGCGTCTGCTTCAGCAGCGGCTTCGGCAGCAGGTGCCTCGTCGCGCTTGGGCAGGATATCAGCAACCTTTTTGCCACGACGCTGAGCGACGTTGCGTGGTGATTGCTCTTTGGACAGGCCATTCATGGTGGCGCGGATCATGTTGTAGGGGTTCTGGGAACCGATGGACTTGGACACAACGTCCTGCACACCCAACATTTCGAAAACGGCACGCATTGGACCACCGGCGATGATACCGGTACCCTGTGGTGCTGTGCGCATAACGACTTTACCAGCGCCGTGACGGCCCTCGATGTCGTGGTGCAGCGTACGACCGTCGCGCAATGCTACGCGGATCATCTGGCGCTTGGCTTGCTCGGTGGCTTTGCGGATTGCTTCAGGAACTTCCTTGGCTTTACCCTTGCCGAAACCGACGCGGCCTTTTTGGTCGCCAACAACAACGAGTGCTGCGAAGCCAAAGCGCTTACCGCCTTTTACTGTCTTGGAAACACGGTTGATTGCGACCAGACGGTCTGCAAACTCTGGTGCTTGCTCTTCACGGTTGCGGCCGCGGCCGCGGTTTTCACGTTCTGCCATTGATGGCGTCCTTTGTATCAGAGGGCTGATGCCCCGTTTGTCCAATCACGGTGACCGAAGCCCCGGATCATCGAAGCCGGGGATGAACCCCGGCCTACGCTTGTCTTAGATTTTCAAACCACCTTCACGGGCAGCATCGGCCAAAGCCTTGATCTTGCCGTGAAAGAGGAAACCACCACGGTCGAAATAAGCAACCTCGACACCAGCCTTCTTCGCGCGCTCTGCAATTGCAGCGCCCACTTTTGTGGCTGCTTCGATGTTGTTCTTGCCAACCACGCCCAGATCCTTTTCGAGCGACGAAGCGGACGCGAGTGTCACGCCGTTGACGTCGTCGATCAGCTGGGCGCTGATGTTCTTGTTGGAGCGGTGAACCGAAAGACGCGCGCGCCCCTGGTTGGCTGTTACGCCCCGCAGTTTGTTCCGAACGCGCATGCGGCGCTTCAGAAACAGTTGTCTCTTGCTGTTTGCCATAATCGCGTTCCTTACTTCTTCTTACCTTCTTTGCGGAAGATATATTCACCCTTGTACTTGATGCCTTTGCCCTTGTAGGGCTCGGGCTTCCGCCAAGCGCGAATATTCGCCGCAACCTGACCAACCTGCTGCTCATCGTTACCCTCGATAAGAATTTCGGTCGGCTTTGCAGATGTCACCGTGACACCCTCAGGCACTTCAAAGTTGACGTCGTGGCTGTAACCCAGCGACAGCTTCAGGACATTGCCCTGCATCTGTGCACGGTAACCAACACCCGACAGCTCAAGCTCTTTCTTGAAGCCTTCGGACACGCCAGTCGCAAGGTTCGCGACCATTGTGCGGCTCATGCCCCACTGCTGGCGCGCACGCTTGGATTTGCCGCGTGGCGTTACAGAAACAACATTACCTTCGACAGCGATGGTAACATCGTCAGTTGCCTTGAAAGTCCGGGTCCCCTTGGGGCCTTTCATCTCAACGGTCTGACCTGACACAGTGGCAGTTACGCCTGCGGGCAGCTCAACCGGTTTTTTACCAATACGAGACATGATATCCCCTTAGAATACAGTGCAGAGCACTTCGCCGCCAACATTGGCCGCCCGTGCGTTTGCATCCGACATCACACCCTTGGGGGTGGAGACAATCGACACACCCAGACCCTGACGGACCTGCGGGATGTCATTCGCGCCCAAGTAAACGCGACGGCCAGGCTTGGAAACCCGCTTCACTTCGCGAATGACAGGAGTGCCCTCGTAGTACTTCAGCTCGATGTTGAAAGCAGGATGGCCATCTTTGCCGTCCTTCTTTTCATAGCCGCGGATGTAGCCTTCGTCGGAAAGCACATCCAGAACCCAACCGCGCAGTTTGGACGCAGGTGTTTCCACCGACGCTTTGCCGCGCATTTGGCCGTTGCGGATACGTGTGAGCATATCACCGATAGGATCGTTCATCTTTTATGCTCCTTACCAGCTAGACTTGACCATGCCGGGGATTTCGCCATTGGAACCAAGGTCCCGCAGCGCGATCCGGCTGATCTTGAGTTTGCGGTAATAGGCGTGTGGACGCCCGGTGAGCTGGCAACGGTTGTGCAAACGGGTTGCAGAAGAGTTCCGTGGCAGTTTCGCAAGTTCAAGTGTTGCCTTGAACCGCTCTTCTACTGGGATCTCTTTGTCGTTGATGATTGCCTTCAAGGCGGCACGCTTTTCGGCATACTGCTTGACCAGCTTTTCACGCTTCACTTCACGTGCGATCATGGATTTCTTAGCCATATCTAATTCTCCC
>JBFEQR010000427.1:0-2529 GCA_041549425.1 Yoonia sp.
CGGCATGTTGTCTTCTCCCCCGTTTTATTCTTTTGTTCGATGTTGCAGCACCACGACCGAAAGTGGCGGCAACGTCAGCGTGACAGATTGTGCATGGCCGTCCGCAGGGCGGTCTTGCGATGCACAGCCCCCCAGATTTCCACGATTGTCGCCACCATAGATGGCGGCATCCGTGTTCAGGCGCTCTTGCCAGAAACCTGCCTTTGGCACGCCAACCACAAAGCCTTCGCGCATGACAGGTGTCATATTACAGACCACCAACGCCGGTGCGTCGGTTCGGGTTCCATAGCGCAGGTAGGCAATGATTGATTGGGCCGGATCATTGGCCACCCATGCAAACCCGCTTTGCTCGCAGTCTTTCACGTGCAAGGCCGGTGTTTCACGGTAAAGCGCGTTCAGGTCGCGGATCAGATGTTGCACACCTTTGTTGGCAGGCTGCTCTGCTGCGGTCCAGTTCAGTTCAGCATCGTGGTTCCATTCCTCGGGCTGGGCAAATTCGCAGCCCATGAACAACAGCTTCTTGCCCGGCTGGGTCCACATGAACGCATAATAGGCCCGCAGATTGGCGAATTTTTCCCACTCATTGCCGGGCATTTTGGCGATCATGGCGCCTTTGCCGTGGACGACCTCATCATGGCTGATGGGCAGGATAAAGTTCTCGGTGAAGGCCCAGTCGATCGGGAAGGTCATCAGGTGATGATCGTATTGGCGATAGACAGGGTCTTTTTCCATGTACCGCAAGGTGTCATTCATCCAGCCCATGTTCCATTTATACCCGAACCCGAGGCCACCGGCGTGGACAGGTTGGGACACGCCGGGAAAGGATGTGCTTTCTTCGGCAACGGTCATGATGCTGTTGTCAGCGCCATAGGCGGCAATGTTCATGTCCTGCAAAAAGGCGATGGCTTCGTAATTCTCGCGCCCGCCGTCTTTGTTGGGCACCCATGCGCCGTCATCGCGTGAATAGTCGCGATACAGCATCGAGGCCACGGCATCGACGCGCAGACCGTCTAGGTGGTATTCCTCCAGCCAATATAGCGCGTTGGCGACAAGATAATTCTTCACCTCGCGTCGGCCGTAGTTGTAAATCAGCGTGTTCCAGTCCTGATGAAACCCCTCGCGCGGGTCGGCGTGTTCGTAAAGGGCGGTGCCGTCGAACTGTGCCAGCCCGTGCGCATCGGTCGGAAAATGCCCCGGCACCCAGTCAAGCAGGACGCCGATACCCTCTTGGTGGGCGGTGTCGATCAGGGCGCGGAACGCATCGGGGGGGCCAAAGCGTATGGTGGGGGCATAAAGCCCGACGGGCTGATAGCCCCAAGAGCCGTCAAAGGGGAATTCAGTGACCGGCAAAAGCTCGATATGTGTGAAACCCATGTATTTGACGTAGGCCACAAGATCACGCGCCAGTTCATGATAGCTCAGCGGCCTGCCGCCATCGTCATACCGTCTGCGCCATGACCCAAGGTGGGCCTCGTAGATCGTGATGGGCTGGCTGCGGTCGGCGCGGGTTGCACGGCTTTTCATCCATGCCTGATCGCCCCAGTCGTATTGTCCGATATCGCGCACGACCGAGGCTTGCTCGGGCGGGTGTTGTGATCCGAAACCGACCGGATCAGCCTTGTCACGCAGATGGCCGTCCGCGCCGGTGACCTGATATTTATAAAGCGCACCGTCGCCAAGCTGCGGGATGAATATCTCCCACACGCCGGTCTGTCCGGCGGGGCGCATCGGATGTCTGCGCCCGTCCCAGTTGTTGAAATCGCCAATGACACTGACCCGCTGCGCGTTCGGCGCCCAGACAGCGAAATGCACCCCCAGCGCGCCCTGATGCCGCATGACATGGGCACCCAGCACGCGCCAGAGTTCTTTGTGCGTACCTTCGCCGATCAGGTACTGGTCCATCTCGGCCAGCAAGGGGGCAAAGGCAAACGGGTCTTTGGTGGTGAAACCTGTGCCGTCAGCGTAGCGCATGGTTAGGGTATAGGCTTTGCCCGCAACCGGCGCCGCAAAGACGTCACCTGCGATGCGGTTCAGGGGCGTGTCCTTGCCTGCGACGGTGGCCACGACGGAAATTGCGTCGGGCTGGAATGTGGTGATCCAGCGGCGGTTCTTGTGCTTGTGTGGGCCCAGAACGTCGAAAGGTGCCGGATGGGTGCCGGTGTTAAGGGCGGCGACGTCCGTGTCACTCAAGAAACCAGGTAGCGTGGTACTTCCCTTTTCCTGATGTGACATTGCGACGGCCCTAACCTTTGTCTGCTTGGCTTGCATAATAGATCACGGAGTGAAGCACGCACCCTTGCAGGCGTCAACCAAATGGCGCGTTGGGGGCTTTTGCCGACTGACCGTCAGCGCCCCGTTGCAAAAATCCCGATCAAACTCGGCCTGTGTGGTCATCAATGCCTGATAATTCAATACCAAACAATCCATCGTGCTACGACGCAGATAAGACAAGATGTTCACATTATGTTCACACCACCGGTTGATGAACGCCCACGCCCGGCGCGGATTGGTATGAAAATACCGGACGCC